>JAHEJC010000107.1 GCA_024639065.1 Lewinellaceae bacterium
ATTCTGGTTCCATTAGGATTTGCCATTATTCCCATCATTATGTTTTTAAATAAATAAGAGCTATGAAATTAGATCCTAAGATCCCGGAAGGGTCATTAGAAAATAAATGGAGAAATTATCGGGGCACCATGAACTTGGTGGCACCGAATAATAAACGTCGAATCGATATCATCGTGGTAGGAACAGGATTGGCTGGAGCTTCAGCAGCTGCTACTTTAGGCGAATTGGGTTATAATGTAAAAGCATTTACTTTTCACGATAGTCCTCGCCGAGCACACAGTATTTCTGCGCAAGGAGGAATTAACGCAGCTAAAAATTACCAGAATGATGGTGATAGCATTTATCGATTATTCTATGATACAATTAAAGGAGGTGATTATCGATCCCGAGAATCTAATGTCTATCGACTGGCAGAAGTTAGCACAGAAATTGTTGATCAATGCGTGGCTCAAGGTGTTCCGTTTGCTCGTGAATATGGAGGATTGTTGGCAAATCGATCTTTCGGCGGAGTCCAAGTTTCCCGTACTTTTTACGCAAGAGGTCAGACCGGCCAACAACTATTGATTGGTGCTTACCAAGCGCTTTCTCGACAGATCGCTCAAGGTAACGTAAAAATGTACAACCGGCATGAGATGCTGGACGTAGTAAAAGTGGATGGCAAGGCCAGAGGTATTATTGCTCGAAATTTGTTGACCGGTGAACTTCAAAGACACTCCGCACATTGTGTGGTATTGGCTACCGGAGGGTATGGCAATGTTTATTACCTATCCACCAACGCGATGGGTTGTAACGTTACGGCTGCATGGCGCGCTGTAAACCGGGGTGCCTTGATGGCTAATCCATGCTATACACAGATTCATCCTACCTGCATACCGGTTTCCGGGAGCTACCAATCAAAACTCACTCTAATGTCCGAATCTTTGAGAAACGATGGGCGGGTGTGGGTCCCTAAAAATAAGGCAGATGTAGAAGCTATTCGCAAAGGGGAAAAGTCTCCAAATGACATAGCCGAGGAAGAAAGAGATTATTACCTGGAAAGACGGTACCCAGCTTTTGGCAACTTGGTGCCTAGAGATGTGGCTTCTCGTGCTGCTAAACAAGCGTGCGATGAAGGATTTGGAGTGAATCAATATGGGCTGGCTGTATACCTGGATTTTGCTGAGGCGGTTGAACGCTATGGTAAATCACAGGCAAATGTAGAAGGAATCTCCGATCCGGATAAAGCGACGATTACCCGGCTTGGCGAAGAAATTATTCGCCAGAAATATGGTAATCTTTTTCAAATGTATGAAAAGATTACCGGAGTCAATCCTTATAAAGAGGCAATGACCATCTATCCGGCAGTACATTATACCATGGGTGGACTTTGGGTCGATTATAATTTGGAGACCAACGTGCCAGGACTCTTCGCATTAGGTGAAGCTAATTTTTCCGATCACGGCGCTAACCGACTAGGTGCGTCTGCATTAATGCAAGGTCTCGCAGATGGCTATTTTGTGATACCTTATACCATTGGCCAATTTTTATCTGGTGAAATTAGGACACCAAAAATAAGCAATGAGTTACCTGAATTCAAACAGGCTGAGCAGGATGTTCGAGATCGACTGGAAAAAATCCTCCAAGTGCAAGGTGATAAATCAGTGGAAAGTATGCACCGTGATTTAGGATTAATTATGTGGAACCATTGCGGGATGTCTCGTAGTGCAGATGGACTCAAAGAAGGTGTGACTAAAATCAGAAACTTGCGCAAAGAGTTTTGGCAAAATGTGTATGTACCGGGTACACTAGATGAGTTTAACCCTGAACTGGAAAAGGCCAGCAGGGTTATAGATTTTATGGAATTGGGTGAAGTGATGATGATGGATGCATTAGATCGTAAGGAATCATGCGGTGGTCATTTTAGAGAAGAATATCAGACTCCTGAAGGTGAAGCATTGCGGGATGATCAAAACTATACTTATGTGTCGGCTTGGGAATGGAGAGGAGACGGCCAGGACCCCGTATTGCATAAAGAAGAACTTGCATTTGAAAACGTAGAATTAAAAACAAGAAGTTACAAGTAGGAGTCAGAAGTCAGGAGGGAATTTTTAAGGATAGTGTACAAGCATATAAAAGAACTAATTAGGTTTATTAAGTTATAAAATTGACTATGAAGATTACATTAAAAATATGGAGGCAGAAAAATGCTCAATCAGCTGGTAAATTGGAAGCATTTCAAGTGGAAGCGAATGAGCATATGTCCTTCCTGGAGATGTTGGATGTATTGAATGAATCCCTCATTCAGAAGAAGCAAGATCCGGTGTCATTTGATCATGACTGTCGGGAAGGTATTTGCGGAACTTGCTCAATGGTGATCGATGGCAGACCTCATGGTCCCCAGACGAATACAACGGTCTGTCAACTACACATGCGTCACTTCAAAGAGGGAGACACAATCGTGGTAGAACCATTCCGAGCGCAAGCTTTTCCAATAATAAAAGACTTAGTGGTTGATCGTAGCTCCTTGGATCGAATTATTCAGGCAGGGGGTTATGTTTCCGTAAATACCGGCCAGGCTCCAGATGGGAATGCTATCCCCATAGAAAGAGCTCTAGCAGAGAAGTCAATGGATGCTGCAGCATGTATAGGATGTGGCGCGTGTATAGCTGCTTGCCCTAACGGTTCGGCCATGCTCTTTACATCAGCTAAAATATCGCATCTCGCTTTGCTCCCCCAAGGTGCTGTAGAAGATAGCAAACGATCCGCCAACATGGTAAAACAAATGGATAAAGAAGGCTTTGGCCTATGTAGCAATATTAAGGCTTGTGAAGTTGAATGCCCGAAAGGTATCTCTGTCGAGAATATTGCCAGAATGAACCGACACTATTTCAGTAGTATGCTGGGATCGGAAGGGTAGTAATGTGGCACAGTTTAACGGTTGGATAGTTTGACGGTTTGACTTGCTGTGCTTTAGTGAAGGAAGGAACGACTATTAGCTTTATCTCTTTTCTTGGCATATCTGCTTTCTAACTCCCTGTGCCAAAGGGCCATCATTACTCTTATGCCATAGATTAATGAATAATATTCAGTTTCAAGACGCAAAAGGAATTACCTTAAAAATTATCTGCCTTTTCTTTACAGCCGGCGGTTTCAATTTTTGTCCTGGGATAAAGATCTTGTCCGGTGCTTCCGGTACATTAAACATCGGTACCACCACACACCCTGAAGCTCGTACTTCGAACTACATGTACCCCGAATCACCCACTTTCTAACCTCGTCACTTAATTTGTTCCAGGATTTTCGACACTTCTGGTAAAACATGTTCAACTGGAACGATATGTCCTTGCCCCTCATTTCTAAGTTTTAATTCAACACCTCCATTTTTTAGAGATCGAGTAGACACGGTGATGCGCATAGGAATTCCGATTAAGTCAGCATCGGCAAATTTTTCACCTGCGCGTGCTACCTTTTTGTCCCGGTCATCATATAATACCTCAATGCCTGCTGTTAGCAATTCCCTATAGATTTTTTCAGCGGTATCCCTGATTTCATCATTGTCTAAAAGAGCGGTAATGATCACATGATAAGGAGCGACCGCTAGCGGCAACTTTAAGCCATTTTCGTCATGATATGCTTCCGATAAACAACCCAAAAGCCGGCCGACCCCTATTCCGTAGGATCCCATGATAATGGGCTGGCGCCGTCCATTTTCATCCATAAAAAAAGCGTCCAGCGCTTCCGTATATTTTGTGCCCAGCTGAAAGATATTACCTACTTCCACACCCCTTACTGCCTTTAATAGCTGATGATCTGAAGTGGCATCAGGAGCAACGGCTCCGTCAAAGGCGCTAACTATGTCACCGATTATATCGGCCTCATATTCTCTTCCGTAGCAGACATGCTTTAAATGATGATCTGCCTGGTTAGCGCCCAGGACCATATTCATAGAGGAAGGTATTAAATCATCAACCACCAACAGTACATTGGATCTATCAATATCCATCGGGGAAGCATAACCAGGAACGCTATTAATTGACAATATTTGTTCTTCTGTGGCTGGCTCTAATATTTTGCTTTTGGTAAGCGATTGAAGCTTGTTCTCATTCACTTCCATATCACCACGTACAATAGCCATGATAACTTTTTCTTTACCCTGTATTTCTCCATTGAAAAATACCACCTTGCCGCAATGACTAGATGAGATTCCAAGGAAAGCTGCTAAATCCTCAATGGTTTTGGTGCCGGGAGTATATACCTTTTCTAAAGCCTTCATTTCCATTTCATCCGGTACAGATTTTTTAAATGTAGCAACTTCTTTATTGGCCTGGTAACCGGTTTCCTCACAAATAAAGATCGTATCCTCACCGATTTCCGTGAGGTACATATATTCATGAGCCACTTTGCCGCCCATCATGCCCACATCACTTTCGATGGCAATAACCGGTAGCCCAACTCTTTCGAAAATATTGAAATAGGCTTGATAATGTGCCTGGTATTGTTCTTCGAGACCTTTCCAGCTGGAATCCAAGCTGTAAGAATCCTTCATAATAAATTCTCTCACCCTGATCAGCCCACCCCTTGACCTGACTTCATCCCTAAATTTGGTTTGCATCTGATAAATCAACTTAGGTAATTGTCGATAACTGGTAACATCGCTTAGTGCCAACGTTGCCACCACTTCTTCATGGGTCATGGCCAGCACTAAATCTCGATCAGCACGGTCTTTAAATCGCACCAATGATTCATCTACTTCAAAATACCGATTGGTCTTTTTCCAAATATCGGCCGGATGAACTACAGGCATGGAAATCTCAACGCCGCCTATTTTGTCCAGCTCTTCTCTTAAGATCTGTTCAATTTTTCTAAAAGAACGGTGGGCAAAATGCATGGCTGAAAAGATGCCTGCACCAAGAGGACGGATGTAGCCTGCTTGAATTAATAAATCCTGAGATTTTATTCCATAAGTGCTGGCCAACTCTTTTCGTGTGGTAGCTAGTAATCTACTGTAACGCATATCCGGGTTTATTGGAAATCAAAGGTGAATAAAAATTCTTGATTTGGGTAATGAAAGAGAAGAATTCCGCTAATCGCTTAATCGCTAATCGCTAATCGCTAATCGCTATTCGCTATTCGCTGTCCGCGGTACGTTTTCCGTTTCAGTTTTTCGCTGTGATCCATTCATTGTCTGATGTCTTTGACTATTTACCTTAGCTCTCTTGGCGGCTTAGTGGTAATTTCTTTTTTAACCCAATGCGCAATCTGCCCGTCTGTTTTCCGTGTTCGCCATTCCGAGATCCAAGAAGAATAATCGTAGGCTGTCTTGCTTTTAATCTTTATCTTGCCCTAATCCCCTTCAAGGGTCGAGGGAGACAGCGAAGGATTCGTTTTGTTCCTCCACCTTTCATCCTTTTGCCTTTTACCTTTACCTTTTGTCTTTGACCCTTTACCCAAATTTTAATTCTTTATTATTTACCTTTCTTCTCGAGTTGTGTAAGCAACCATTCTTTTTCCCAGATAATCTCTTCATCTTCAATAGACGATTTTACTTTTTCTATTTTTTGCTTATCACCACTATGAATTCTGAGTAATTTTTCCGTGTACCGTATTAAATTATTAAAAGCTTTTTTATGATATCCCATCACTTTATTTCGGTATAAGAAAGCCCGCATTGCTTTAAGTTGGTAGTAGAGAACGTCATACTCTTCGGTTTCATAAAACAATTTAATCATCAGGGTTTTTGCCGATAGATTGTTAAGCATAGGCTTGAAATCAGCACCCTGTAATAATTCCAGCGCTTGATCAAAATCTTGTTTGACGTAGGATAATCTGGCTTTATTTAAGTGATAAGTGCTTTCCTGCTCACTCGACCTTAATGATTGCGTGTATTTATCCATAAAATCTTCTACCCAATCCCATTGATTATTTTTTAATGCCAGGGCAACGATGTTATTGTAGGTGCGTTGGCTGAGTAGCCCATTTTCAAAGAGAACCTCTTCCTCCAGGGCATCCTTATAGTTTTTCAGTGCAAGATTTTCATATTTTTTGTCTCCTTGATTTACCCTTTTTATACAATAGTTGTTAGCTACCAGGTATAAATCTCTTAACTCTTTCTTAGGAAAAATCGAATTATGTTGAGCGAGTAACTGGACAAAGGTCTGGTAATGCTCTTCGGCTGATGGGTCTTCCAGCATTTGATAATAAGCGAAATAAACTCTAACAATTGGGCTCAGATTCTGTTCGTGTGTCTTTATCCAGCCAGCCAGCGTGTTCAGGGTTCCTATGTCAAAAGTATAATTGTAAACAGATTCTTCGGTTAATAACCGGCAGGCACTTTTTAACAAGGCCGTCAGATGTACATCCGAAACACTATTATAATAGTTTTGCAAAGAATCAGGCTTAATGGTTTTATTAAAAGCTTCCAAATTGATCTTTTCGGTCATATATTTGTAGCGGTACCAAATGTGTGATTCGTCACCAATACTATTTGAAGCAAAATGGGTTGCTATTTTTTTTAGATGAGTTGTATATGGTTTCCACAATTGACGGATCCGGTAATATTCCAATAGTTGAAAAGTGGATTCAAAATCATTTTCCGATGATTGGTTATGAAAAATAAACTTTTCAACTAATTTCAAAAACTGACTCTGCAATACGCGTAAAAGGGTATCATCGTAGGATTTATTAGGAAATAAATGATTGAAAAGCAGCTTTTTATCTAGTTGTTCTTTGCTTACAAGAGAGGTCTTTATTTCGTTGAAATAAAGGATAATGCGCCTATCTTGATTGAAAAAAGGGCTGTTAAGAAATAGATCAAGCCTTTTTATTTCTTTTTTATCAAATTGTGCGAGTACCTGATACAATTTTGACTTATACAAACTGAAACAAATAATTTAATTAACAAATTGAAATTCAGTAGATTAACATTTTATTTTAAATTTTATTTTATTACAACCCAGATATAAAGTAATTGTTTTTATTGCATTTTTCATTCATTTTTGTAACATCAAATTATAAATCCATGTTTTCACACCCCCTGACCCGGCCTTTTTTTACAGCTCTACTATCCATGTTGTTTGGATCCTTTGCGTGGTCCCAGTCTGCTCAACTCTGCGTTGATTTAAAAGATGAAGGGGATGAAGCAGTTGCCTTTATAACCGTTACAGCAGATCAGAACCTGATATCTTCCCAATTTTCAATCTCTTGGGATGCAATGGAATTACAGTTTTTAAGGATTGAATCCAAACATCCAGCCTGGGATAATGCTCCAAATAGTTTACTTTTTGGTATTGATTCAGTATCGGTGGGTATCATGGGGGTCGTTTGGTTGGCCAATGATGTGGTCAATGGAGTTGATTATTCTGATCAGGATACGCTTTTTACCATTCGATTTAATCGACTTCAAGCATCTACATCAGAAATTCTCATTTCGAATGAACCAGCAGAAGTGGAATTGGTTGGTCCCAATGGAATCCTACAGGTCACTACCAAAGATGGTATCTCCAATGGAGCACTTGTGAAAGGATCTCTTTTTGTTACTGAAGGGACGGACTGTGCCTTCGATAGTTCCAAGCAAGTTTTGTCTCAATGGCAGATCGTTGCTCTAAGTGAAGCAGGCAGAATTTACCGGACTGTAACGGGTAATGATGGGTCTTATTATTTTGTTTTACCTACTGGTAATTATCAAATTGAAGCTGTTCTTCCCAATCGATTGTGGTCTCAATGTTCTGTTTTTGAACCGGTCAGTATGGATAGTACAGATAAGATCTTCCATATTGGTGTAGTGCCTACTAATTCGTGTTCAGATCTTGAAGTAGGTATTGCGGGATTCCATATTGAACAATGTAAGTCTAATAAGTATCACGTCAATTACCGAAACTGGGGAACAAGTTCAGAAGATAGCGCGTACATAGATATTTCGATTGACCCATTTTACACACTTGAATCTGTTTCCGTGCCCTTTGAAACGATAAGTACCTCTTATATTAGAGTTTATTTAAATAATATTGGGGTAAACCAAGCCGGAAGTTTTATTTTAGTATTGTCAGCAGCATGTGACATACCACTCGGTCAGACCCATTGCATGGCTGCTGAAATTTTTCCGAACAACCATTGTGAAGATATTGACGAATCCTGGTCGGGAGCCAGTCTAGAGGTAACTGGAACCTGTGAAAATGATTCGGTTGTATTTATCGTCCAGAATAGTGGAATCGGGGATATGTTACAACCCTCTGAATTTATAATTACCGAAGACATCGTCTCCTTTTTAAAAGATAATATCCAATTGACCAAGGCACAATCTATGAGAATTCCCCTTCTTGCTACTGGCAAGACCTATCGTATGGAGGTACAGCAAGTTCCCTTTCACCCGGGGAGTAGTATTCCGCGAGCACATGTTGAAGGTTGCGGCCCACAACCGTTCAGTTTCGGTATCGTAAATCAATTTGAACAAAATGATCGTGATTATCACCGATCCGAAACTTGTCTGGCCAATCGGGAGAGTTTCCTCCCTGCTGAATTATCCGCTGAACCAATAGGCGTCTCAGATGAGCATTATATTAAGTCCAATACAGATCTGGAATATACGATCGGATTTCAAAATACGGGTGGCTCAATGATTAAGGAGATCGTGGTGATCGATACACTATCACCGTTTTTAGATATCAAAACAGTAAGATTATCAGCGACTTCTCATTTACTTAAAATGTCCTTTTTATCGGATCAAATAATCAAGTTTACTTTTCCAGCAATTAACCTAACTACACAGGTTAATTCGGAAGCAGATTCCAGAGGTTTTGTACAATTTACCGTACAACAAAAAGAAGATAATCTGGATGGTACCCTTATTACCAATCGAGCCTTATTGAGATTTGATCAATCAGGATTGACAAGTACAGATCAAGTTTTTCATATTATCGGAAACGACTTTTTCCAAACATTGGGTTTTGAATCGTTGGTTCCCATAGATTTTGAAGTGAAAGCATTTCCAAATCCATTTCATCAATCTACCCGAATCGTAGTGAGTAATCAAATATCTGAAAGGTATTCTCTGGAGATTTTTGACATGTTAGGTAAAAGAATTTTCGTGGATTCATTTATTGATGAATATGTTTTAGTTAATCAAAATTGGCCGGAAGGATTATACCTGGCTAAAATTTCGAATAGCAAAAATCAACAGTCAATAGGTAAGCTTTATATAAGGTAATTAACAGTTTTTTTATTACGGGATATATCATTTTGAAGTTTATGCTTCAATTAAGAACAAACCGTCGACTAAAGAGCCGACGGTTTTTTCTATTTTTGGACAAGAATGACTGAATCGAAAGTAGTTATCATCACCGGAGCATCATCTGGGATCGGAGAAGCATGTGCATGGCAATTTGCTAAAATGGGGTATAACGTCGTATTAGCCGCTAGAAGAAAAGATGTAATTGACCGTTTGGCAAAAGAATTACTCACTTTCGGAATGGGTACGATGGCAGTCCAGACCGATGTAAGTGATGAACAACAATGTAAACAGCTCATTGAGAAAACTATGGAGCAGTTTGGAAGAATTGACGTGCTCTTGAATAACGCAGGTATTTCTATGCGTTCATTGTTTGCGGAAGTAGACCTAAAAGTGCTGAAGCAATTAATGGATATCAATTTTTGGGGGACCGTGTATTGCACGAAATATGCATTGCCCTATGTACTTAAGAATCATGGAACGATTGCCGGTGTTTCTTCAATTGCCGGCAAGTTGGGATTACCTGCCAGAACGGGCTATTCTGCTTCTAAATTTGCTATGGAAGGATTTTTGGAGACGCTCCGAATAGAACATTTAAAAAATGGCTTGCATGTATTGGTAGCTTGTCCAGGATTTACAGCTTCAAATATCCGCAAAGTAGCGCTTACTGCAGATGGAACCCCCCAGGGCCAAACGCCGCAAGATGAAAATAATATCATGAGTGCTGCTCAAGTAGCCAAACATATTGCCTGGGCCATCAGAAAAAGAAAACGAGATCTTATTCTAACTCGACAAGGTAAGCTGACTGTCTTTTTTAAGAAATTCTTGCCAGGATGGATCGATAAGAAAATCTTTCAAGTGATGTCACAGGAAGAAGACTCGCCAATCAAGTAGTTTACGCTAACATGCCATATGCCAACAAGCTAATAGAGTGACATGACCAATCGCCAATTCGCTAAAAACCCGATTTCTGTGGGAAAAATATTCCTGTTACCATCTCCATTGGCGGATGAAGAAGAACATGCCTTTTCGATAGATTTAATTAATCGGTATAAATCATTAAAGTATTTCGCCGTCGAAAATATACGCACTACCCGCAGATGGCTGAAAAGGATTGATCGATCGATCGATATAGACTTGTTAACTTTTTTTGTCCTTCATAAGAACACCTCCGAAGCGGAAATTCAAGAAATTCTCAAAACAGTAAAGGAAGGAATAGATATAGGCGTTGTAAGCGAAGCAGGGTGTCCGGGGATTGCTGACCCGGGATCCTCTTTAGTAAGGGCTGCTCATCGATCCAATATCCAAATATGGCCTCTAGCCGGCCCATCTTCCATATTTTTAGCTCTGATGGCGTCGGGATTAAATGGGCAATCCTTTTGTTTTTTAGGTTATTTACCTGTCAAGAAGGATGCCCTTAATCAAATGATAAAATCACTAAATCAAACAATTAGTAATACGGGCCAAACCCAGATTTTTATCGAAACACCTTATCGTAATATGGCACTATTTAATACATTGATTTCACGTCTACCTGAAGATGTGCAACTATGCATCGCTTGTAATATTGGGAGTAAGGATCAATTCATTTTTACTCAATCAATTTACCAATGGAAAAATGGTACGCCTCCGGATCTACATAAAAAACCTGCCGTGTTCCTCCTAGGTAAAAATTTAGATTTGATTTAGTATTGCTTAATGCTATGGGAATAATTAAATAACTTCTGCAAAAAAATACAAATGGAAGGAACAAAGCCTAAAAGAAGGCACATTTTTGGAGTAGCACTCAACCGAAGAAGTGTGGTCCGCTGGAAAATTTATTTGGATAGAGCACGAATGTACCTAGGGTTGATCAGTTTTGTGATGATTGCTTTTATGTTTCTCAATGAAATAAAGGATCAATGGATTCGCTCCATGCTGGATGGAAATAAATTCCTGGTTTACCCGATCGTCATGTTAGTTTTTATTGGGTTCGCCCTTATTCTAGGTAGGATGGACACTAAATATGGCATGCGCAAAGAGGAAATGAGAAACCACGCACTAGAAAATCCGGTCACTATGGAAATATTGGGACATTTAAGAGCCATTCGTGGTCAGCAAGAAGATGCTTAACATCCATGATGGTTGAGGAAGCATTGGACACCCATGGCTCTACAGTCTGGCTTCTCACCGCTCGTTTCCTGCTTATGGCTTCTGATTTCTGGCTACGGGCGACTTACCGCTCGTTTTGGATATCTGGACGTTGTCATCTTTGATTTCTGTTCCCTCTTTTCTTTTAACTATTAACTTTTAACTTTTAACTATTAACTTTTTAACTAATTTTGCTTTATGACTTATACCATTAAGATCCGTCAGTTTGAAGGACCTTTCGACCTTTTATTGTTTTTCATAGAGCGTGACGAATTGGATATTAATGATATTCCAATTGCTAAAATCACAAATGATTTTCTTGCTTATATCCGTGAGCTAGAATCACTTAATCTTGATGTAGCCAGTGAGTTTATCTTGGTAGCAGCCACCCTTATGAAGATAAAATCTAGAATGCTGATTCCCAGAAAACAAGTAGATGAAGATGGAAATGAAATAGATCCACGGGCTGAACTGGTTCAGCGCTTGATGGAGTATAAAAAGTATAAAAGTGTTCTGGAGGAGTTGAGAAAAATGGAAGAAGATCAAGCTTCCCGGGTGGTTAGAGGGAATACGCGTCATGAGTTGAGGCAACTTGCCGAAAAAGCACTCGTCGATGTGGAGTTAGAATCACTAAGCCTGTATAAAATGCTTAAGGCATTTGAACAGGTCATGGAAGAATTCAGCGAGCGGAAACAGATTGTTCACACTATCGCCAGGTATGATTATACCATTCACGACCAATCCACTTATATAATGAAGATGGTCAAACCAAACCAAAAATTTCATTTCGAAGACTTATTTCGACCGCTCGAAAATAGAATCCATGCCATCGTGACTTTCTTGGCTTTATTGGAGATGATCAATGAACAACGCATTAGAATTGTGGTTGGAGAGGGAATTAATAATTTTTGGCTATCTGTTCCGGATGAAAAGCCACTCATGGAAGAAGAATAATCTATGGCTGCCTTACCGTTTAGGATTTCTTAGATTGGCAGCAAAATTAACCAATAAATTAATGGTAATTGATCTGTTTTTCAATACAAAATTATCCCAAAAGAGATAGGCTTAAAATCTTGATCTTATTCATTTTCAAATCTTTTGTTAAACCACTAAAACCATTATCTTTGCGCTGCCTGACAAAAGACAGGTGCATTTTTTAACTGCATTTAAAAAGAAATTTTCTTATGGCTAATATTGGAAAAGTAAAACAAATAATCGGTCCGGTAATCGATGTAAGTTTTTCTGCAGAAGGAGCCAAATTACCCGATATATTAAACGCATTGTACATTAACAAAAAAGATGGGTCCAAAATCGTATTGGAATGTCAGCAACATCTAGGTGAAGACAGTGTAAGGACAGTAGCTATGGATGGTACTGATGGACTGGCAAGAGGGATGGATGTCATTGATACGGGAGCTCCAATAAAAATGCCTACAGGAGATCAGATCAAAGGACGTCTTTTCAATGTAATTGGTGAGGCGATCGATGGAATAGGTGAAGTTCCTATGAATAAGGAGGCTAGACCCATTCACTCTAAGCCTCCAGCATTTGATCAACTTTCTACAGAGAAAGAGGTTCTTTTTACCGGGATTAAAGTAATTGACCTTATCGAACCTTACTCAAAAGGAGGTAAAATTGGATTATTTGGTGGAGCCGGTGTAGGGAAAACCGTTTTGATCATGGAGTTGGTAAATAACATTGCGAAAGCTTATGAAGGCATATCCGTATTTGCCGGAGTAGGTGAGCGTACCAGGGAAGGCAATGATTTATTGAGAGAATTTTTAGAATCAGATGTTATAAAATACGGAGAAGACTTCACACATTCCATGGAAGCTGGTGGATGGGATCTCTCTAAAGTTGATTTCAAAGCTTTACAGGATTCAAAAGCCACCTTAGTTTTTGGACAGATGAATGAGCCTCCTGGAGCCAGAGCTCGAGTGGCTCTATCTGGGTTGACTATTGCTGAATATTACCGGGATGGTGACTTGTCAGATCCATCCGGGGGAAAAGATATTTTATTCTTCATTGACAATATATTTAGATTTACCCAGGCTGGATCAGAAGTATCTGCCTTATTAGGTCGAATGCCATCAGCTGTGGGGTATCAGCCCACCCTGGCTACTGAAATGGGTATTATGCAAGAACGGATTACTTCGACCAAACGTGGATCCATTACTTCAGTACAGGCTGTATATGTACCTGCTGATGACTTGACGGATCCTGCGCCTGCAACTACGTTTGCTCACTTAGATGCGACAACGGTTTTAAGTAGGAAGATATCCGCACTGGGTATATATCCAGCAGTGGATCCATTAGACTCTACTTCTCGTATCTTAGATCCAGCCATTATCGGAGAAGAACATTACGAATGTGCTCAACGAGTGAAATATATCCTTCAGCGCTATAATGAACTACAAGATATTATTGCAATATTAGGAATGGAAGAATTATCTGAAGAAGATAAGCAGATTGTGCATAGGGCCAGAAGAGTGCAGCGATTTTTATCACAACCGTTCCATGTAGCTACCCAGTTTACTGGACTTGATGGAGTACTTGTGCCTATTGAAGAAACCATTCGTGGCTTCAACATGATCATGGATGGAGAATTGGATGAGTACCCAGAAGCTGCTTTCAACCTGGTAGGTAATATTGAATCAGCCATTGAAAAAGGTAAAAAAATGTTGGCAGAAGCAGAAGCCTAAGGCTAGGCATTTTAATAATCATAGCTATGAAAGTTTTTGTACTTACTCCCGAGAAAGAATTGTTTAATGGAAATGTTACTTCCGTTAAGGTCCCGGGTGTAGTGGGGCAATTTGAAATTCTTAAAGGCCATGCTCCAATTGTATCGGGTTTATCCAAAGGGGATGTGCGCATAACCTTGGAGTCAGGCGAAAAGCAAGTATTCAAAATTGCCCGAGGATTTGTTGAAGTTTTTAATGATGAAGTTTCTGTCCTAGTGCAAGAACCCAAAAAAGAAAATTAGTATTTAAAATTGTTATTTAAGATATTTTGAAGCTCCAGGAGTGAATCCTTGGAGCTTATTTTATTTAATCTAATAACTTAATGGTTATGGCCCATTAAATGATATTCTTTATAACATTCTAATAAAAACAGGGTAACTTTAGGCCTTGTTTTTTATAAAAGTGAGCATGGTCAAATCAGTAAAACCAAAAATTAAAAAAAAAGTTCTCTTAAAGGCTTATGAGTTGGTAATCACTGCAAAAGCAATGAGTGATCATTATGAGGATAATTTCAAACAAGTATCCACTTATGTCCATGCTACTTCCAGAGGGCATGAAGTCATTCAAGTAGCTTTGGGCATGCAATTGCTTCCCCAAGATTATCTGGCGGCATACTATCGTGACGATGCCATGTTGTTGGCTACAGGGATAACACCCTATGAATTAATGTTACAGCTATTTGCAAAGAAGGCCGATCCATTTTCAGCCGGTAGAATTTACTATGCTCATCCCAGCCTTAACGATCCGGACAAGCCAAAAATGCCCTACCAATCTTCTGCTACCGGTATGCAAGCTATACCTGCCACCGGTGTAGCAATGGGAATGCGGTATAAGGAGGTACTTGAGATTGGGCAGCAGGAGATTCTACCTGTAACCGTATGTTCTTTTGGTGATGCATCTATTACCGAAGGAGAGGTTGCAGAAGCCTTTCAAATGGCTGCGTTGAAGCAATTACCCATTCTGTATTTGGTGCAGGACAACGAATGGGATATCAGTGCTTATAAATCAGAAGTGAGAGCCATGGATGCCGATGAATTTGCTTTTGGATTTCCAGGCATTGAGGCGCTCAGCATTGATGGGACCGATTTTATTAAGTCTTATCAAACGATAAAAAATACCCTTCAAACGATAAGGTCAGAACGCAGACCATTTTTAATTCATGCACGGGTCCCATTATTGAATCATCATACTTCAGGAGTAAGAAAAGAATGGTACCGGGATGACCTGGAAAAACAACGACTGGACGACCCGGTTCCCAAGATGAGAAAGCTGTTGGTAAACAGTGGAATTGCAGAAAGGCAAATTATTGGCATCGAAGAAGAAGCTAGCATGTCGGTGCTTCAACAGTTTGATCAAGCATCTCAGGCCCAGGATCCCACGCCAGAAGATCTATATACCCATGTCTTTGCACCCACGCCTATTGAACAGGAATCGGGCATGAGGAATCCTAAAGGAGGGAAGGAAGTGCTGATGGTTGACGCTGCGCTTCATGCAGTAGAAGAGTTGATGGCAGCACATCCAGAATGCCTGCTTTATGGTCAGGATGTAGGCAGAAGATTGGGTGGGGTGTTTCGGGAAGCAGCCACCTTGGCAGAAAAATTTGGGGATGAGCGTGTATTTAATACACCCATCCAAGAAGCTTTTATCGTGGGAAGCACGGCGGGTATGTCTGCGGTTGGCCTCAAGCCGATCGTAGAAGTACAGTTCGCGGATTATATGTGGCCAGGATTAAATCAATTATTTACCGAAGTGGCTAGATCCTGTTATATCTCTAACGGTAAATGGCCAATCAGTGCTATTATCAGGGTACCTATAGGAGCCTACAATGCAGGAGGCCCATTCCATAGTTCTAGTATTGAAGCAGTAGTCACTAAAATCCAAGGAATCAAGATCGCTTATCCTAGCAATGGAAGGGACCTGAAAGGCCTGATGAAAGCAGCCTATTATGATCCAAATCCGGTGGTCATATTTGAACACAAAGGACTATATTGGTCTAAAGTTAAAGGCACTGAATATGCCAAAGGTATTGAACCAGCTGCTGATTATGTATTGCCATTCGGGAAAGGCTTGATGGTTAAAGAAGCTGAATTATCGCTGCAACAAAAGAGCCAGTCTGTTCTTATAGTTACTTATGGTATGGGTGTCCATTGGGCATTGCAAGCTGCGGAGCAAGTTGCTGATCAAGTCTCCATTTTAGATCTGCGCACTCTCTATCCATTGGATACCGATCTTATTTATGAACAGGTCAAGGGGCATCATCGCTGTATGGTCCTTACCGAAGAATCGGTTGATCATAGTTTTGCCCAAAGCCTGGCTGCGAGAATACAACAAAATTGTTTTGAGTCCTTGGATGCTCCGGTAATCACTTTTGGTTCGGCCAATGTTCCTGCCATCCCACTTAATTTGACCTTAGAAAAAACCTATTTGCCTTCTATTCAGGAGATCGATATTCAAATCAAATCGCTTCTAGCCTATTAATTTTTATTGTGAACAATTTTTAACCAAACTTTTAGTCAGATTAATATTTTCTTAACCAATTTGAGGATAACATTTGAGTTATATATGGACAAGCTACGATCTTTTAGTAAGAAGGTTAAGTACATTTCATAAGTTGTAAGGTTTACCAGATGACGCACCGTCATCTGGTTTTTTTATACTAACCGGTCTAACCTTTTTAAATTAAAGTTTAGCGATCCGACCTGGATTCTCTTTGAGAAACTTAGCCCATCCAGACCCTTTAGCTAGTGATGCCATTGGATTTTGCAATTGCTGATGGTGACACACTGCTGTTGCCAATGCATCAGTTGCATCAAAATGCTTTTCAAAAAACGGTTCGGTTACGATATGTCTAAGCATTCCAGAAACCTGCTCTTTGGATGCATTACCATTGCCGGTTACCGATTGTTTGATTTTTTTCGGAGAGTATTCTTGAATATTCAATCCCATAGTGATGCCGGCAGCAATTGATACACCCTGGGCTCTTCCTAACTTGAGCATGGACTGTACATTCTTACCATAGAATGGACTCTCGATGGCCATCTCTTGGGGTAAAAACGTTTCGATAACTTCCTGTAGCTGAAGATAAATTTCTTTCAGCTTGGTCTGATGATCTTCAAATTTCTGGAGATGGATGGTGCCCATCTGAATTAGTTTGATGTCCTGTCCTTGTACATCAATGATGGCATATCCGAGGATGTTAGTGCCCGGATCTACGCCTAGAATTCTTTTTTGAATCAACTTACCCATATCAGAAAACAAGGTACAATAAATTATGAAATGTTGTAATATGTTTTAGCGCTGTCTGCATTTATTTTTGATAAGGT
>JAHEJC010000486.1 GCA_024639065.1 Lewinellaceae bacterium
TTGTTTCCCGTTCTTAATCCTTGTTCTTGCCTTGATTCTGGATTTTGATCATGATTTGTGCACTTGAGCTTGCCTTTTGTACTTGAACCTGACTTTTATTCTTGAACTTGACTTTTATTCTTGAACTTGATCATGATCTTGATTCTTGATTCTTGAACTTAATCCTTGATCTTGATCTTGATTCTTGATTCTTGAACTTAATCCTTGATCTTGATCTTGATTCTTGATTCTTGAACTTAATCCTTGATTCTTGATCTTGATTCTTGATCTTGATTCTTGATCTTGATTCTTGATCTTGATTCTTGATCTTGATTCTTGATCTTGATTCTTGATCTGATTCTTGAACTTGATCTTGAACTTGATCTTGATTCTTGATCTTGAATTTGCTATCTGACAAATTTTGCTATTGTAATACCGTCTCCTCCCCACTCATTATCCGGATGGCTGATCGATTCTACTGCGCTGTATTCTGCTAATTTTTCTTTGACCAGTTTTTTCAATATACCATTTCCTTTGCCGTGTAAAATTTTTATTGAAAAAGCATTGGCCATAAGTGCCTGATCCACAAATGTTTCTACTACTTGAATCGCTTCAGATCCCTTGAGTCCACGTATATCTAATTGCGTTTTGAAGTCAAAAGCGCTTTTGAATACTTGGGTTTGAATACTTTTTTGAGGTTTATGTGGTAAGGGTTCCCTGGCACTTTTGAGCTCTTTTATTGGGATCGTCATAGTCAACGTGCCTACCTGGACTACCCCTTTTCCTTTTTCAATCCTTAAAAGTTCACCACTCACACCAGACTTTTCATGTTTTACAAAGGATCCAACATCGACAGGATTAGCTTTTATATTTGCTTTCAAGTAAATCGCTTCGTCTAAGGTTTCAACTTCTGCCCTTATTTGTTGCTTTTCTAATTGGGCTTTTTTAGAAATTTCCTTAACCTTTTCCAGGTCTTTCATCTTTTTCAATTCACGAATTGATTTATCCAGCTGCTGTTGGTATTTATGTTGGTACTGAAGATCCATTTCCTTTGTCCTCAGTTTTAGTTTTTTCCTTTTAATTTCCAACTCTGTTGACATTCGCTCATAATTTTTCATTAGCTTATCCAATTGCACTTCCTTAGTTTCGGTTTTTTTAATCAACAGATCGATTCGTTGCTTATCATCTTCCAGATCAGAAAGCAATTTGTCCACCCGGTAAATTCCATTACCCATCCTTTTCTTGGCCTGTTCAATGATGTTTTTGTCCAAACCGCATTGAGCGGCTATTTCCAATGCGTAGGAGCTGCCAGGCTTACCAATCCTCAACTGATAAGTTGGCTGCAATGAATGTTTATCAAACATCATGGCTCCATTTACGATTCCTTTTCGTTGGTCAGCAATGATTTTTAAATTGGAATAATGCGTAGTTATGATTCCATTTGAGCCAATACCCAACATCTTGATTAATATTTCGGCGGCAATAGCGCCTCCAATTTGAGGATCTGTTCCTGAACCAAATTCATCAATAAGAATCAGGGTATCTTCATCTGCATCCCTCAACATGTTACGCATTAAAGTTAGCCTGGAGCTATAAGTGCTGAGGTCATCCTCAATCGACTGCTGATCGCCAATATCCACAAATATCTTTTTAAAGATGCGTAACTCTGAACTAGGATCTAATGGAACAGGTATGGAGGATTGAGCCATAATTTGTATCAAACCAATCGTCTTAAGGGCCACAGACTTCCCACCCGCATTCGGACCACTTAGAAGTATAAAGCGATTGGTTTTACCTAAATGTAAATTGAGGGGTATGATTGCCTTACTCTCCTCGGTCTGTTTTAACAATAGAAGAGGATGATATGCTTTCTTTAAGTCAAACCAAACTTGATTAGTCATTTTAGGAATAGAACCCTTTATTTTATGACCAAATATCGCTTTGGCACGCATAGCATCTAACTGCACCAGTTGGTCTTCCCATACCATCATCGTCTCCAGATATGGTCTGATTTCATCGGTTAGATTTATTAGTATTTGTCTGACTTCTTTACGATGATCCATCCATAAGTCGAACAAATTATTATTTAATAATACAATATCTTGAGGTTCAATAAAGGAAGTTTTACCAGTAGCAGATTCATCATGAATGATGCCATGCAGTTTGCGTTTATGTTCACTTCGTATACTTAATACTCGGCGGCCGTTGCGAACACTTTCCTCATTTTCAGTAAGCCATCCTTCCTTTTTATATTGAATAATCAACTTGTTGAACTTAGCGTCCAAAGATCGCTCCTCTGCCTGGATAGATTTTGAAATACGAACCAACTCGGGGGATGCATTGGAGCGTATCAAACCATTTTCGTCAATCACCTTGTCAATCGAATTATAAACTAGAGTTTCGTATATGAATGATCTCCAAAATTTATGAAGTGCCGGGTATTCATTTATTCGATGATCATCAAAATAGTCGTTTAGACTTTCCAGGTTTTGTAAAACTTGCTTAATAAGGAAGTAATCCTCTATTTCGAGGTTTGAATTTGCCGCTTTAATATTGGGGAATAATTGTTTTATAGGACTAAAGGGCGCAATTGGAATTGTCTCATGTTGAAGAACAGCATTTAATAAGTCCTGAACTATTCTACTTTGCGCTATAATTAAATCCAAGTCACTCAAAGGTTTCTCTTCCTTTATCGTTTTAGTAGCAATTTCACTTACACAATAATCTGCTACATAATCTTTAATCTTTAGGAACTCAAGCTTCTCAAGACTATCAACGGGTAAAAGCTCAATGAAGTAAGGTTCTTCCATTTTTTAAATATCTTTACAACCTTGATTTATTTGCAACAAAAGTAAAATATAAATTTGCAATGATGCACAATCTAGACTAATAAGCGCAAAAACTGGATTTGCATTTGTAGTCCATAGTAAATACTCCTGGATAAATAACTGATCATGGCTGGAAATAGTTTTGGTAAGCTTTTTACAATTTCGACCTTTGGAGAATCCCATGGTAAAGGTCTTGGGGTTATCATTGACGGATGTCCTGCCGGCATTTCAATTAATGTCGAGGAGATTCAAAATGACTTAGCTCGACGAAGACCAGGCCAATCTGCTATCGTAACACAGCGCAAAGAAGCTGATGAAGTAACTATTTACTCTGGCCTGTTTGAAGGTCAAACGACCGGCACACCTATTGGCATAATTATTCATAATAAAGATGCAAAATCAAAAGATTATAGTCATATAAAGGATTCTTTCAGGCCTTCTCATGCTGATTATACTTATAAAGCTAAGTATGGCTTGAGGGATTACCGAGGAGGTGGTCGGTCCAGTGCCAGGGAAACAGTAGCTAGGGTTGCAGCCGGATCTATAGCGAAACAAATTCTTTCCCAACAGGGTATCAACATAATATCCTACGTATCACAAGTAGGCGATATCAGACTCAATCAAGACCATACACAGATCGATCCAACCAAAATTGATTCGAATCCAGTCCGTTGCCCAGATGAATCGACGGCCAAGGAAATGGAAAAATTAATTAGGCAAATCAGAAAAGAAGGTGATACGGTCGGCGGAGTGGTGACGGGACTAATTCGCGGATGTCCTTCCGGATTAGGAGAACCTGTATTTGATAAGTTGCATGCGGATCTAGGAAAAGCTATGTTAAGCATAAACGCTTGCAAGGGATTTGAGTATGGATCCGGTTTCAGGGGTGTATCGATGCGTGGATCTCAACATAATGATGCATTTTATCAGGAAGATGGTCAGGTAAAAACCAGATCAAATTATTCTGGTGGAATTCAGGGTGGTATCTCTAACGGAATGGATATATACTTCCGTTGTGCATTCAAGCCAGTAGCCACCATTGTTGCCGATCAAGAATCAATCAATGTTCATGGCAAAAATGTATCAGTCGAGGGTAAAGGTCGCCACGACCCGTGCGTAGTACCTCGAGCCGTACCCATTGTCGATGCGATGGCTGCTTTAGTTATTATGGATTTTTATTTAAGAAACATTGCTTCACGCTTGTAACAAATAATTTAGATGCAGTTAATCAATAGTCTATTTTGCCAAAATAAAGGTAAGCAGAAATGAGGCAACCACTAGTATCATTCCATACATAAATATACCATAGCAGATGCGTAAGTATTTATACTTTTTTGCCAAAACAGCACCCAAATAGTAGAAGTCTTTAATCAAAGATCCATACAAATAGTCTCTATTTTTCATAAGCTCCTTCATCCCCCAATTGTATTCTTCCAATGGCATTCCATGGAAGTTTCCAAAAAACAACAAATTTGGCTTCTGCTCCGATATATCATCTCTGGTAAATTTTCCTTCGGAAATTTTTGGTCTGGTTGATAAAGTAGCAAATATTATGGTCACTATACACACGATCAGCAGGACGACTGTTGGATACACCAGGCCGGGTTGAAAATCAATTCTGGGAATTAAAGTCGTCAGTGAAATGGATATAATGATAGCATTTATACTCAACATAATATTAGCCTTACTATCTGCTATCGAACTCAGGTTAATATGGTTTCTAAAGGCAACTCTAAACATGGTTTCCACACCTCTATCGGGGGTCTCAATTTTATCTTTTTCTTTTTTCTTTCTTTCTTTTTCTTTTTCCTCTCTAACCTTTCTTTCATTAATTAATTTTTTTAACCGTAGAATG
>JAHEJC010000108.1 GCA_024639065.1 Lewinellaceae bacterium
TGTGGAAGAGCAGCTAGAAAAGGAACGATTGGCACCTTTATGTTTCACAGTGTAGGATCCGATTACCTTAAGGTATCCACTGAAGCACATCAAGAATTAATCGAATACCTCGCCCAGAATCGGCATCGCTTTTATGTAGCTACTTTTAAAGAGATTACTGATTATATCCGACAACATCGAAATAGATAATTATGTTAATTGGGATCTATTTCGAATGTACTACCTAGAGCTATCTCAAAATCAAATCTCACATTTAATCCATCCCCAGTAAAATCCATAATATTGATTTGGCCATCAGAATAAAAAGTAGCCCCTACCAAAATATGTCTAATAACATCACCAGTAACCGTTGTAATATTCAGCATACCGGAATTAACAAAGTTTGATTTATTATCAATTACTTCAAAAACAGCTAAATCATGCAAATTTATAGAACCAGTTATTGCATTTATAAAATCACCGTTGTTTGAAATCCCAGTGGAAGATGCCGTAAAATTTGTATGACCTTCTAAGCTACCATGATTTACAAACGTCCCACTATTTGAAGTCCCAAAAGCAGACCCACCAAAATTTGTAACAGTCATACTCCCATAATTAAAAATAGTATCATTACCAATATTTTGAATTCCACTACCTTTAATATTGGTAATATGTATATCACCTGCGTTAATCACCTGACCACGGGTCTCGATCCCAGGACTAAGGCCATCAATATCTATACTATCAATCATAAGCACACCACAAGTATCATTTTTGAATAGTCCGCTTGCCAATACATTTATACCTACAGCAAATCCCGAAACTGCTGGATCGACATCTTTAATTAATATCGATCCATTGTTTATAAAAATCCCGGAACCTTCAATTCCCCTCTCTAAAGTGTTTTCAATAGTAAGAAAACTCTTACTGATACAATCACCTTCCAACTCAACCACACCTTCATTAACAAGACCATTTTCAGTGGAACTACCCGTCAAATAGACAACTGCGCCTGGTTTCATGGTCATTTCTCCACCATTATTCACTTGGATCGCTGATATGCCCGCATTGGTAATGATCAAGCTGTCTCTTATGGTAACTTTGCCAGAAATAACCATTCCCGAACCCACTGCATTTTTAATTTCTAATCGTGCAACTTCAGATCCTAAGGCGCCAATGAATAAATGTTTCATAGATGCAATCTCAAGAGACTTTACCGTGACGAGCGTCCCATCTGGGATGAGGATCATGTTATTACCAATAGCTGATTCGATGGTCACATCATCACTAACACTGGGATTACATGAACAGGAAGGGCCACCGGAAGATAGGCTCCAATTATCTTTGTCCGTCCATTGAACAGAAGTTCCAATCCAATAAATGTCAGTCGCAAAAAGATTAATAGGTATCAAAAGGAGTATGAAACCTTTTAAATTTGTAGAATTCATAAGGCCCAATAATTTTTTTCAAAATTGGTATTAATCTTTTTTTTTAAACCTATACTTAGGGATAGTTTTTCCTTGAATATTTACATTTCTTAACCGGGTATTTAAAAGTTCTGGACTTTAAAAATATGTAACCAGCCGGACACTTATTTATATTCATGAACTGAATAAAATTTCTCTCAAAAGATTGATTACCAATAATATAAGTCCCAAATATTTCTCGTTGTGATACAATTGTGATACCCTTGAGACAATTGGGACAATTGTGTTATACATTCATGATTTTTAGCCAATAGCTTTGGTCTCAGAATTTAATTACCAATAAAAACATTTATCAAATGAAACATTTATCTATTTTAATTTTAGGACTACTACTGGTAGCAAGCTGTTCAAAACATGAAGTCAAACCAAATGGAAAGTTGGACAAGTCACCGCATCGCCTGACAGAAAATTACAGTCAATCGGCACCGGGTATCTCCCAAATTTTCAAAGTACGCATTGAGTGCATTGCAACCCCCGGGGCATTTGTTACTCCTTTCGCACCTGGAGCATGGATTGTACAAAAGAAAAACAGTACACCAATTTTTATTTCGGGCATGCCTGATTTTGGTGATGGTTTAGAAGCGTTGGCAGAAGATGGAATGCCAGGTATGTTAAATAATTCTTTGGGTAATCATCCAAAAGTGCGATCAAATGATATGTTTAACACGCCTGTAGGTGCTGCTGGTCCTGCTCCGATATTTCCCGGAGAAGCCTACGAATTCTACATTACTGCTAAACCAAAAGATTATTTGAATTTTGCTACCATGTTTATTCAATCAAATGATTTGTTTGTAGGACCATCCGAAAATGGGATTCCATTATTTGATAACAGCCGGAATCCTATTGAAGGGGATGTCACGGGTTATTTACAACTATGGGATGCAGGGACTGAAGTTAATGAAGAACCAGGGGTAGGTCCAAATCAAGCACCCAGGCAATCAGGTCCTAATACAGGGCCAGACGAAAATGGAGTGGTTCAACCCGTCAATGATGGATTTGATTATCCAGCAGTTAGCGAAGTAATTAAAGTGACTATTACACCCCAATAAACCAAGATTCTCTGAAATACATATGGGCTAAAGCAGGCCAATGCTTTGGCCCATTTTTGGCACTAAGAAGTGGATTCTTCCAAATTGAAAACCAATTTATTTTCCCGTTGCTTTTTGGCCGTGTAATACTTGAAATAATCCTGAATCAGCAAAGACAAATAACCCAAGGCAGGAAAACCAAGCAGAGGTATTAGCCATGATTGATCGAGAAGTATAAAAATAATCACAGCGATTAAAACATAAAATACATAAATGATGAAACCGCCACCCACCATAATCGGGCCTTTGAAAGGCCGTGCCGTAACATATCTATCTTGAATGTAAAAAGTCAATAAGGCTGGAGGCGCATTTACCAATTGGCCCACCCATTGGACTAATTTGAGAGGTAGCCACATGACCGGATTTACACTAATGGTTTCAGTCAATTGAGAAACAACCGACTGCTTTTCTTCTGCTGTTAATCCATTTAACCATTGAACCGTTTGTTGATCGGAATCAAAATGAGCACGACTATTTAAAACAGTCGGATGCAATTCATAAAAAGACAAAGGGCGATTAATAGCGAATAATTTATCCGCTAATTGGTCATCCTCAGGATCTTTTACCTGTATAACCAATTGATCCAAAGATGCCCTTACCATTTCTGTTAAGTCTAAAATTCCTTTTTGTTTATCTACCTGATAAATTTCGTAGTAAGCCATCAAAGGAATTATAGGACCTCCAATCAATGACACTTCAGACCTAAAACGATCAGCTTGGGTATAGTTAACACCGATGGGTATAATTGGGAACTCTTTTCCTATTTTTTCATAGGCTCCAAAAGCCATTCTGGCTGTACCTTTCTGGATCGGACGAAGTCTTTTTTCTAATATGGTAAAACTTTCACTGAAGATAAGGACTACTTTATCCTGTCTAAGTAAATCATAAACCTTCGCAAAAGTTTCTTGGTTACGTCGCATACTGGAGAAACCATCTCGAAATCGATAAATGGGTATCTGATGAGTAAGTTCGAGCAATTTTGCAGCAAATGAATTTGAAAAGACATCACCACGCACCAAAAAATGAATGGGTCTTTTTAGGTAGCAGGCCATTAAAATGGCTTCAAGAAAAGCGCTGGGATGATTAGCTGAGAGAAGTACCGGACCTGTAGCAGGTATATCTTCTGCAAAATAAATATATATCTTGCGAAAGTATATTCGCAGTGCGAATCGAACAACCGGTCTTAAAATTCTGTATAGCCAACGCATAATACTACATTCAAAAGTATTAAAAGTAGGTCGTAATTTGCAAATTTGCGCTGTGATTAACTGCATATTTATAGGTGGTCCTACTGGATCAGGTAAAACGAACCTGAGTATTCTACTGGCGAAACATTTCAATTGCGATATAATTTCCGCAGATAGCCGACAGATCTATCAAGAATTAAATATTGGTGTTGCAAAACCTAATGAGGACCAATTGGACCAGATAAAACACCACTTCATCAGTTCAATTTCCATCCATCAAGCCTATAGTGCCGGAAAATATGAACATCAGGTCCTTGACCTCATTGAGAAACTGTCAGTAAGTCAGGAATATGTAATCATTACCGGTGGAACCGGACTCTTTCTTCAAAGTATTCTCCATGGATTGGATAGTTTTCCCGAAGTACAACCTGACATCTTAAACGACCTAAATGACCGATTCCGAGAGCAAGGTTTGGATCCGTTGGTTGAAGAGATCCAACTAAAAGATGCTGAATATGCTAAGCTGGTTGATTTGCAAAATAGCCGACGAGTAATAAGAGCATTAAGCGTAATAAGACAATCCGGAAAAGCTTATTCTTCCTTCCTTAATCAACCCAAAAGAAAGCGGCCCTTTCAGGCTATTGGAATCAAAATTGAAACGCCTAGAGAAATTCTTTATGCGCGCATTGATCAACGGGTGGATGAAATGATGGAAGCAGGATTAATGGCGGAAGCAAAAAAATTATTTCAATATAAAAATTTAAAAGCCCTGCAAACTGTTGGTTATGCTGAGCTTTTTGAATATTTCGCTAAAAAGCTACCGCTCGAAGAAGCCATTATTGAAATCAAAAAAAATACGCGCAGATACGCCAAACGACAGATAACCTGGCTTAAGAAATACTTTCCTTTCCCCGGATTTCCGCTAGATGCATTTGAGGATATATTAAAATCGATTGAGCAACAAAGATTGGAAGGCAGATAGTAGAAGTCAGATGATAGAGGTCTGAAGGTCAGAGGTCAGATTGAGATTGGAAATCGACCTTTGAAGCCTCTATGCCTTTGATGCCTTGGGAGAGGTAAAAGAGAAAAGGTAATAGAAAAATCAAAACAGTAAAATGTTTGTAGCTAATTAATAAGGATGGACGAGTAACCGAACATACGATTGACGAACATTCGAACCTTGAATTCTCTTCTCGTCATTCGATGAAATTAGAGATCAGAAATCAGAGGTCAGAAGGTCAGATCTCAGAGGTCAGAGGTCAGATTGAGATTGGAAATCGACCTTTGAAGCCTCTATGCCTTTGATGCCTTGGGAGAGGTAAAAGAGAAAAGGTAATAGAAAAATCAAAACAGTAAAATGTTTGTAGCTAATTAATAAGGATGGACGAGTAACCGAACATACGATTGACGAACATTCGAACCTTGAATAATCTTCTCGTCATTCGATGGTTCGAATAATCGGTTAATCGCCAATTATATCAATAAAGCTCATATAATTTTTTAACCAATGATGATGCCCTGATACCTTGATACCTTGATTTACGATTGCAGCTTGCCAGCCGAAACAAAAGTGAAGGAGGGATTAAGCGATTGACGATTAACGATCATTCGGAGAGATTCCCATGACCCCAGCGGGGTCAAATTATATTAGCCGTGGGTTGCAAACCCACGGGCATAGAGTCAAAAATAAAATACCGACCCCAGCGGGATCGAATAATCAAGGTAGATTTAAATCTCTTGTCAAACTGTGCTAGCAAGTGTCCAGGGATAGTGAAGGAACCTCAAATTAAAGTATTCATTGCCACGGCCTTCTTGGACCCTGTATGCGACAGGCAAGCTCAGCCACCGGACAGATAAGAAGGTTACCCTCTAATCTTCTTTACCTCCTAACTCCTTTACTCTTACTTACTCATTACTCAAGTTCTTTTTCTATTTTTGCCGATTCAAAAAAACAAAAAAATTATGTCAATCTGGACTTCGCCAATCACCCTTTCTGATCTGCAGAAACAACAAGTACCATGCTTGGTCACTCATTTAGGGATAGAATATATTGAAATAGGTGCTGACTACATTATTGCTAAAATGCCTGTTGATGAACGAACCAAACAGCCGCTCGGCCTACTACATGGAGGCGCATCGGTGGTGCTGGCTGAAACATTGGGTGGTATGGCAGCCGCACTATCTGCCAAACCAGGACCTCTTACACCAGTCGTGGGTGTGTCCATCAATGCCAATCACCTAAAAACGGTCGATTCAGGAACTGTTTTTGGAAAAGTAACCCCAATCAGGATCGGTAAAAGAATCCAAGTTTGGCATATTGTAATTACGGATGAAAATAATCAATCCATCTGCATTAGCCGATTGACTACAATGATTTTGCAAGATGAATAACAAAATACCTTTTAAAACGATTAATATATAGTAATAATAAATAGATGATGCTGAGATACTTTGGACTGATTTTGTTTTTGGGATGTGCTGGTTTTGCTGTAACGCAAGAAAACTATAATCTGGAGTTAGTTGCTCAAGTCCCTTTTGAAGAAGAAGCGAGCGATATCTGGGGCTATGTAGATTCTAGCGGCACTGAATATGCAATTGTAGGTGGTTTTGAAGGCACTTACATTTACAGTCTGGAAGATGCCTCCCAACCGGTCTTACGCCAATACATCGAAGGATCACAATCTATCTGGCGTGACTTTAAATCCTATGGAAATTATATATATGGGGTTGCGTATCGCGGTACCGATGGATTTCTAGTAGTAAATATGAGCAATGCACCCAACGATATATCATTTACCTACCATAAACCGGTGGTATTAGATATTAATGCTTCCGGAGATACCCTGATTAATAGCACATATACCCGAGCACACAATATTTATATTGATGAACGGGGTTATATTTTTTTAGCAGACTGTCCGGGATTTTATCGAGGTGTCGCAGTATTTGAAATCGGAGAAAATCCTGCCGAACCTGCCTATGTCAGTATTTTTAATAATAATCTTTCCCATGACATTATGGTCCGCAACAACCGGGCTTACTCATCGGATATATTTGCGGGTGTTTTTAGTATTTGGGATGTGAGTAATATAAATACTCCTCAATTACTAGGTACTCAATTGACGGGCTCTGAATTCACACATAACGCTTGGGTCTCTGATGATGGTAATTTCCTTTTCACTACAGATGAACAAGCAGGCGCGTTCCTTGAATCGTATGATATATCTGATCCTACAGATATTAAATTCCTGGATCGGATTCAAGTAGAAAATGGAACCATAAGACAAGTCATCCCTCATAATACGCATTACTTTGATGGTTTCCTGGTAACCGCTCATTATGTTGATGGAGTCGTTATTGTTGACGGATCCAGACCTGACAATTTGGTCGAAGTAGCTCGATATGATACCTATACGGAGCCACAAAATGGTTTTCATGGAGCTTGGGGAGCCTATCCTTACTTACCATCCGGAAACTTGTTGGTCAGTGATATTGAGGGAGGATTATTCATATTTAAACCGCAATATAGCCGGGCAGCATTTCTCGAAGGCCTGATAACTGACGCGGTGACTTCCGATCCAATTCAAAATGTTGAGATAACCATCGAAGACGATCGAGATGAAATGCTATTAAGTTCTTTTTCTGGCTCCTATAAAACAGGACGAGGTATACCTGGAGCATACACGGTGGAATATTATCACCCGTTGTATGAATCTATCATCCTTGAAATTAATCTAGAAAACGGAAAGGTGACTACTGAAGATATTTCGATGTCACCACTTGCACAAATCAATTTTTCCGGGCAGGTTAGCGACCGACAAAGTGGACAACCCATCGCAAATAGTGTGGTGCGATATGCTGATCGAGATCTGATTTTAGAGACTACCACGAATAATGAAGGGTTTTATTCAATAAATGGTTACCCAGGAGATTTTAAAATCCATATAGGAGCGTGGGGTTATAAAACCGTAGAACTAGTCGAGTCAATCGGACAAGATTTTTCAAATAACATTGAACTCGATCCAGGGTATAAAGACGACTTCATCCTGGAGTTAGGATGGCAGGTGACCAATGAAAATGTGACTTCGGGCGCATGGGTACGCGCTATCCCAAATGCCACTTTTAACAATGGAGTACCATCTAATCCTGGTTCAGACATTACCAATGACATTGGAGAGTTTTGCTTTGTTACTGGAAACGCAAGTCCTTCGAGTGGCGTGGGTGATCAAGATCTTGATGACGGAACAACAATCCTAACCTCTCCATCCATTGATCTTTCAAATTTTAGCAATCCAATACTTAAAAACTACATTTGGTTTTACGCTTCAGAGCGTTCCGATCGGGATCAATTACGAAATGATACTTTATTTGTGCAATTGGTCCAGAATAATCAAATTCTTGACCTGGATACGATTATCGAAGATACGGACGGATGGGAATTGAAGGAATATGATCTGTCTGATAAATTTGATAAAAGCGAGCCTTTCAATATTCAATACGCTGTGTCTGATTTTGGTGGTCCACAGCAAGGTAATTTAGTGGAAGCTGGTGTAGATGGCTTTGAGATTACCGGTTCTTTCAGCGTACTGGTAAAAGAATCTTTCCTCCAAAGTGACAACTTCAAGATAAATCCCAATCCATTCAGGGATCATTTAATAATTAAAATCCTAGATAAATCTTTTGTCAATACTCCTTATGAATTTGTGCTGATAAACCACATGGGGCAGGAGATTCTGAGAAAAAATGTATTTGACAATACACAACTGGAAGTAAGTTATCTCTCGCCTGGTATTTATTACGGATTCATTAGCAGCGATGGGCTTTCATCGAAAGCTATTAAACTTGTGAAGTTGTAAAGTTAAAGTTCTAAATACCTCCATAAACCCACGACCAGTGTAATTATAATTCGCAAAATCTTGATTTTTTAGTCACTTTTGGCGGAATAAAGCAATCAACTACCACAGTACTACCAAACGCATTTTATAGTAAAATGAAATCATTGAGTAAAAGATATTCTATCCCACGATCCATATTGACTTGATGAACTGATTTACAAAAAAGTAATTTTTAAGAAACTATATTGAACAGATTAAGGTAATTTTGATTAGACACATTTCAAAAAATATAGTGACATCGAAGGGGAAATAAAAAGATCAATAGAATTAAGCGTTGAATGTAGCATGAAATCCAGCAACATGGGGTATGCTGTTCTGGCCATTTTTGTACATACTTGTGGTAAAATTCAAAATCATTCAAGTTTCAGTTTAAAAACCTTCTATTTAAAACTCTTTACCATTGTGTTTTACCTAGGAACAAGTTTAGTTTCTCTGGGTCAGGATAATGGTTCAGGGTCTGATAATTTCATGAGTTCTCCATTACCCATCTTTATCATCGAAACTGAAGCAGAGATTCCTGACGATCCCAAAATCACCGCCAAACTTATGGTTATTTATAACCCTGAGGGCCCGCTGAATTATCTGACCGATGAGCCTAACCACTATAATGGTTGGATAGGTATTGAACTGAGGGGTAACTCAACGCAGCGTTTTCCCAAAAAACCATACAGTATCGAAACACGGGATGTGTCAGGGAATGATCTGAATTTTGAACTACTGGGGCTACCTGCAGAAAGTGATTGGATTTTAAGGGCTTCCTATCTGGACCATACCTTTATCCGCAATCCATTAGCCATGTATATGTCCCGTTTAATGGGTCGCTGGGCCAGCAGGACCCGGCACGTAGAGGTGATCTTAAATGGTGAGTACGTAGGTATCTATATTTTAATGGAACGATTGAAAAGGGATAAACACAGAGTTGCTGTTGCCAAATTAAACTACGATGAAATTGAAGAACCGGACATCACCGGTGGTTACATTTTTGAAATAACTGGTTTCGAAGACAACCTGGGTTGGGCCAGGTTGTTAAAATATCCAAAGTATGCTGAAGCACATCCCTTACAGATCAAATACATCACGGATTATGATAATGCCTTCCGAAAGCGTATGGAAGATTATGACTACAAGGATCCGAAAACAGGATATGCTCAATGGATAGACGTCCCCTCATTTGTGGATGAGATGTTGGTACAAGAAGCTATGCGAAACAGTGATGCCTATGGCTGGAGTGGTTATTTCCATAAAGATAAAGAAGCTAAATTGGCCGCAGGACCTCTTTGGGATTTTGACCAATCCGCTGGTAACTCCAGCTATCCAGATGACGCAGTGGTAGGTGGTTGGATGTTCCAACATCCGGGTACAAATAACACCCCCTTCTTTTGGAAAAAACTGTGGGACGATCCAATGTTTTTTAATCGAGTTAAGGAGCGCTGGCGATCTCTACGGGAGACAGATTTCAAAACAGAAAACCTCGTAAATTATGTTGACTCCATTGCTCAGCGTTTGCAAACTCCGGCCAATAGGGAATTTAAAAAATGGCCAGTTCTGGGTAAAGACATTTGGAGGGAGACTAGCGGCTATCGGCAAAGGGTCACCTATCAAAAAGAAGTGGATTTTTTAAAAGATTTTTTAACAGCTCGCTGGAAGTGGATGGATCAACGTTTTGAATATGCTCAATCCCAAGAACCAAATAATCATCAAATTAAAATCTATCCTAATCCATTTGCTGAGGTGTTCTCAATAGACATAATAAAGACATCCTCTCAAGATCCGCTTGAGTTCAGCCTCTTTGATTCATTAGGAAGATTAGTTAAGCGTTTTGTAACCACCTACACCGATTCTGGTCAAAGCATTGTAGATGTTCAAAATTTACAATCAGGAATTTACTTCTTCCAGGCAAAAATCGGAAAAGACTGGATGCAAGCTGGGAAACTCGTAAAATTATAGTTCGTTTTTTTAACCAAATCAAAGTGCTCATTCGAAAAATTTATTACAATAACTATCCATCAAAACCAGAAGCACTATCAATTTATTTCTACTGTATTCTATACCTTAATCCAAAGTAGGTATTTCGACCGAATATGGGGCCCCATATTAAGGAACTATCAAAGTAATCACCAAAGGGTTGGTCGCTAGCCAGGATCGGATTTTCCTGTTTGAAATTCAAAAGATTTTCCATACCTATATAAACTTCAAATTTTTCTTGCCAGGTTTTACTGAGCTGTGCATTCATTAATACAAAGTCCGGTGAATGCGCTGCTAATTGATACGCTGCAGGATTACTTGCTGTAAAAGGAATTCGTTTATCTCCCTGCCAGTTGATGGTATAATCAAATTTCCAACTGTTGTTCGTCTCATAGGCTAGATTGAGGAAAGCACGATGCGCTGCAATTAATGGCTTTTGCAAGAGTTCACCATCATAGGTAGTTTGTACATCGAACCACCGGTAGGCCAACCTTGCATCCAATCGCTTGATCACTTCATAATCCAGTTGGGCTTGAAAGCTATTTGAATAGGACTTTCCTTGTAAATTATAAAACACGGCCTTTTGTGGACTTTGATCAAGGTCAACCACCACTTGGTTTTCAAAATCAGTTCGATAAAAATCAAAACTCAACGCACCATCCCTGTAATTCAATTGAAAAGATTGGGTCAGATTCAATCCATAGTTCCAAGCCACCTCCGGATCTAATCCATAAGGCTTTTCGCTATCATCACCCATTATTATAATTTGCCTTGAACTTGCCAACAATCCATTATATTCGGAAAGAATGTTAGCGGTTCGCTGTCCTCGACCAGCACTAGCTCGAATCACAGTGTTTTCAGATGGTGCATAGCGCAGGTGAAGTCTCGGAGTAATAAAAGCTCCAAATAAATTATGGTAGTCTGCTCTCATGCCTGCCATAGCGCTAAATTTCTCCTCATAAATGTAGGTATACTCAAAATAAGCTCCCGTAACGATTTCGGTCCGATCAAAATTTGCACCATTCAACAATTCTGCGTATTGGTCATACTGCAGACTCGCCCCTGTCTTAAATTTGTGATTGGTGTTGCTTAATATGCTGGCATAGAGCGTGTTTGCATAAAATGTGTTTTGAGATGCATCATAGTCATTCAAACCAAAAGTACTATTCTGTCTATGGTTTGCACCTGACAATTGTAAAGCCATTGATTTCCAAGGCATTTCTTCAAACACTTTTCCAAATTTGGCCCATCCTTCAAACCGTTGCATATTCAAGTGCATGCCCCATTTATCATTGATTGGAGTTTCATTCGAAGGTTTGAAATCTGTCTGTCCTCCAATATTGTCAATGTAAGTCCCTTTCACACCGAATTGCATGCGCATACCACCTGGCCCAATGTACTTCCAGCGGTTGAGTGCTATATATTGATTGCTCAGCGGCATATCCAGGAAACCGTCATCATTCCTGTCCTGTTTTACAGCATTCTTCTTTCCATGCAACAGGAACGCAGTCGACCACTTATCTCCATCAAACCGATGCGCAAAGTTTGCATTGGCTTCCATTCTCCCTCCTTCGTTCCCATAAATATTGAGATACAGGCGCTCCGCTTCCTCTGGCTTTCTCAATTCCACATTCAGCTGACCCGCGATGCTCTCAAAGCCATTAACAACCGTCCCTGTTCCTTTTCCCAATTGAATGCTTTCCACCCAGGTTCCAGGCACATAAGTCAAGCCATAAATAGCGGATAGTCCGCGTACATCAGGCATATTTTCTCGCATGATTTGGGTATATGGTCCAGCCAACCCCAGCATCTGAATCTGGCGTGTACCCGTTACTGCATCCGTAAATGAAACATCTACACTTGGATTGGTTTCAAAACTTTCAGATAAATTACAACAAGCTGCTTTGAGTAACTCTTTCTCACTAATTGTCTCGATTTTAATAGGCTCAGCAAAAGAAATTCCTGTGGACTTTTTACGGTACACTATTTCCACCTCATCCAGGGAAATACTGGTATTCAAGCGCAAGTCCAGTCTGCTTTTACCTTCTGTATCAATCGTATCATTCTGATAACCAATAAAACTGACTATCAGCTTATTGGTTTGTGCCACCCGTGGTAAATTAAATTCACCGTCAACTTCCGTGACCGTCCCATCTGTAGTACCCAGCCAATAAACATTCGCTCCAACAAGTGGAATAATTTCTCCTTCTTTATTTTCTGCTACTACATTACCAGTCATGGATACTGCTCCTTGCTGAGCCCAGACGCCAAGCGGTAGATAAAGAAGGAGCAGGAGTAAAAGGTATTTCTGCTTATTCATTATCCTGGTTTTTAATGCACCTTGACGCCGTCACGGTAAGCGCAGCAATCGGGCAATTTCTTATAAATAGCATCAGCTGCTTTTACCTTATCCGTATCGTGCCCCACTTTGGCAACTGCATTGTGAATGTCATCCTCCGACAAGTTCTGTGGTTTGTATATCACTTTGAGGATCTGAGTTTCCTTTTTCCATTCGGCAAATTTCACACCTTTAATTAGTGCAGCTTTCTCAATTCGCTTTTCGCACATTTTGCAAACACCCGAAACTTCAAATTCAGCTGTGATTATTTTTTTGACCTGTTCTTGTGCCATTGCTGAGGAAAAAGTAAATACTCCGAACAGCAAAAAGAACATTAATTTTATTAGCGTTTTCATTTTCATTATTACATTAAGGTTGAAACAAATAAGGATTAGGCTTGCAACTAGCAAACCGTTTAGAAAAGAGGGGGTTTTCTAAATCAACCGTAATAAGTAAGAGAGCAATTAACAAGCCAGATTGGCTGTTTGCGAGGAGGAGGTGCTTCTAGTTGTTCGTAATTGGCTTCCTTTTCTATTGTTTTAAAATGATCGTATGAATTAATCAAAGAAGCAATTACCGTCAATTGTGGTTCTGGGATATCCCTGGAATGCTGATTTATCTGATCTTCTTTATTCAGTTGAAATAAAAAGGTTTCATCATCACAACAACCAGCTGATTTTTCGGCATCAACACAGCAACAATCAGTATCCGTAGCAAGAATCTTTACCGATGTAACTTCGCCTGTACAATAGTGGATGTTGACGTAAACACCGACTGATGTAACGAGGTAAAATGCTGAAAATAATATGGTTATAAGTTTTCTCACTGCGATTAATACGCGAAGATACGCAAAATTATTGCTCCATGCCAGTCAAAAAAATTACTGGAACAGGAAAACAGTTGAATTATCTTAACTATTCATTCCTACGGAATAATGGCTGCCGAAATCTATCAATAATCAGCTAAATCAAACTTCATTTCATTTCAAGGGGTCATGACCCCTTGGATTTAGTAACCAAAGTGCATTCTCTGATCTATAATTTCCTTGAAAGATAGAACTAAAATTATCCCAACGTACCAAGTACCAACCCTCCATCCACGGTAATCGTCTGTCCGGTTATATACTTTGAGTAAGGTGAAAAAAGCCATAATGCCAAACTGGCAAAGTCATCCGGATCACCGATAAAGCCTACTTTGGTCTGATCCACGAAAAGCTTTTCGATTTCCTTTACCGGGATTCCTTTGAGCTGACTGTTTTTCTCAAAAAGGTTGGTCATACGTTGAGTAGCGTGGTACCCGGGGCCTAAAATGTTTAGGGTGATCCCGGTATGGCCAATTTCTTGAGAAAGAGTTTTTACAAAGCCGGTGACAGCCAGACGCATGGCATTGCTTAATACCAAATTCTCCACCGGTTGCTTTATGGTTACGCTCTCTACATAAACGATACGACCATATTGATAAGGCGTCATTTTTTCTACCAATCCCTGGGTTAGAGCCACCTTCCACCTAAAAACTGAATGGTAAGCATCATCCCAATCTTTTAAAGTAGTGTTTAAGGTCGACATAGCGGGAGGACCGCCCGCATTGATCAATGCGCCGGTGATATTTCGATCTCCAATACGATTTAATATCGCATTGACAATTTCCATGGAGGTTATGTCACCAACTATGGTTTCTATTGATGTCGGGTACTTTGCTTGAAGCGCCTCAAGATTGGCTTTCGTTCTAGCCACGGCAATTACTTTAGCTCCTTCAGTCACCAACCCGAGTGCTACTGATCTTCCAAATCCACCTGTAGCACCACCTACCAGAAATAGTTTATCCTTTAACTTAAGATCCATATCAGCATATCATTTAAAATTATCCGAAAAGTGGAAGATAAATTATTTTAAACATTTTATGGAATCTTCTATCAATTAATACGGTTCAATTTCTATATTTGCAGGCGCTTATAAAGAAAGCGCATTTTTTTAAAATTTGAAGTAGTTTATCCTTTCGTCTAGATAGACAACCAAGGGCCGCACAAGGTTATTAAGAATTGACACCCAAGCTAAAAATTCTGGCCCGTTCGTCTATCGGCTAGGACGCCAGGTTTTCATCCTGGTAAGAGGGGTTCGATTCCCCTACGGGCTACTTTTAAAGCCATCAGATTAAGTTCTGGTGGCTATTTTTATGTGCAACCTTAAGTAAAAATGATCCGGCCGTAGGGTGCCCCGTTCCGACGGGGTCTGAGCGCCAGCGAAGTGAATCGAGGTTTATCCCGATGTGACCATAGGGAGCCATCGGGAATTCCCCTACGGGCTACTTTTAATTTCAGCCATCGGATTAATTTCGATAACTTTTTTTATGTGATAACCTTTGGTAAAATAACCACACCAAAAAACGGTAAAATTTGACTAAATCTCTTACGAACTAAAAGGGTTCCCTGCCTGCATGACGCAGTCAGGCAGGGATTCCCCTACGGGCTACTTTTAATTTAAACCCGTGTGTAGAATATTATGAAAGAGAGCAACCGGTTGTGGTAAATCCTATTTGTCCTGTGCGCTTGGACACAATGCCTGCGTCAAAGGATACAGAACTTTATATTTCAACATGAACCGGTTTACTGAACAAATTGCACTGGCCAAAACGGATGGATCACTGATCAAATGGATGGATAGAATCAAAAAAGCCAAACTCATTATTCTCGACGATTTTGGTCTCCAACCCATCACACATCAAAATCAAACTCATCTTACTTCAAATATTGGAAGATCGCTATGAAAAAGCCGCCACTATTATATGCTCTCAATTGCCTGTCGGAAAATGGCACGAATATTTTGATGAACCTACCATCGCCGACGCCATCCTCGACAGAATTATTCCAAAGGCCCATCGTATCGATCTAAAAGGAAAAAGTCTTCGTAAACAATCAAAACATGTATCTTAACCAATGAATTTTAGCACGTTTTCATCGTAGGGGGTCAATACTCCGGATTCAGGGGGTCAGTAACTCCGGAATATGCAATTTTGCGTTTAGGTAGTTAATTTCGTCTAAGGTTTCTAGAGCCATCACACTAAAAAGTGGTTGGCTTTCCGGGGAAGCTGTATCAGGCTCCATTGCGTGTCCAAAACCTCCGTCAGAATTTCGGTAAGCATAAACTGCATGAAAAACTCCTTCTGGACTATCATTCTCAAAATGAAAGTCAAATAAACGGCGTTCTATCATCCTCGCATTTGTCAATATAAAATCCCTTGCTTTTATATAATTATGCTTTGATAGTTTCATTCACTATTTGTAAGTGACTCTAATTACACACAACGTCCAATGATAAGAGGAGGAGCGACGAAGGAGCTCTTACTTTTATCTACTGTTACCCTTAGTTTTCGCGTTGTTTGAAATATAGATTGTCGCTTTACCCTTGCCTATCATTTTTATTAATCCTTCATCAACTAAATATCTCACATCTTTCTTCATTATGTACGATGAGTGGCTTTCTAATCTATTTATTATATCACTTATTTTAACGGGTTCGTTGCTAGTAATGAACTTTAGAACTTCTTGTTGTCGATTGTTAAGATAACTACTTTTATCCTTTATTCTAAGATAATTATCTTCCAATTTCTGGATTGTTAATTGGAGTGTTGAAAGGAAAAAAAGAACCCATTCTTTGATGTTTTCTGATTTATTGTTGCGATTCTTTTGTCCATCCATTAATGCCTTGTAGTAGTCTTTCTTTTGCTTTTCAATTTCATATTCAATTGATGCGTATGGCACAAAGTCGTATTTCGATCTTAAAAGTAGCAATGTTGTTAGTAGACGAGAAAGTCTACCATTTCCATCTTGATAAGGATGAATTGAGAGAAACTCATAAACAAAGGTAGCTATAGTTATTAAAGGATGGATTTCTTCTTTTTCTATCATTTTGTTTGTCCATTCAATTATGTTTTCCATTTCATTTTCAACTAAGTGGACCTTAGTAGTGTTGAAAATTACTTTTTGTTTTCCTCCTGGATAATTAGCAACTACCTTATTTGAAAGTGTTTTGTATTGGCCTTTGTGTCTATAATCTTTTGAACTCTTGTCAAGCAATGATTTATGCAAATGATGGATGTTATTCTTTGAAATATCTATTGAATCAAATGAATCTAGAATTGTGCTAAGTGTATCATAGTAGCCAAACACTTCTTCTTCATCTCTTGTCTTGAATGAAGTTATGTTAATTGAGTTGACAAAGTCGCTTACTTCTTCATTTGACATTTTGGATCCTTCAATTCTTGTTGAGGAACCGATGCTTTGAATCGTTGCAATCAGTTTTAGCTCCTGTAAATATTTGGATTGTTTGCCTTCAAGTTGGCTCCACCTACCTTTGAAAGAATCTATAAAACCTATTAGTTTGATGATTTCTTGGCTTGTTTTAAAATCGAATTGAAGTTTTGACTCCA
>JAHEJC010000109.1:0-598 GCA_024639065.1 Lewinellaceae bacterium
TACGGCTCAGTGGATGCCCTATTATTATCGTGCGTTAAAATCTGGTATTTCAAAACCCAAAGTGTTGAACCAAGCCCGTATTCAATACCTCAAAAATACAACGATTGATGAACAATGTCATTAGTTTTATTGGAGTGGATTTATTATCTATGGGGATGAACACCCTATACAGCTAAAATCAAGGTTTCAATATACCGGATGCATTTTGGGGTCCCTTTTGCTCATCTTTCTTACCATAGTGGGAATGAGAAAATGGGTAGGTTTTTAAAGGAAATTCAAGATATCTTGACTTAGAAATTCTGAAAATGTTTTAAAATCCAGTCTTGAGTTAATTATTTATACGACCTCTCTTAGGTCGAGATTAATTTTACATCATAAAACTAACATTATATGACCTCGCTGAGGTCATAACATCATTATCAACTCAAATTACCTGTTTAGACCTCAGAGAGGTCTTATTAGGTTAGTCTATAAAAGTCAATAGTGATCTCGACCTCAGAGAGGTCGTATAAGTTTCATCTTACCACAAGCGTAGAGAATGAAACATCAATGAAGTTATTAGGATAGCAATTTTTACTAATATTAGGCAACCACTTGA
>JAHEJC010000109.1:698-17300 GCA_024639065.1 Lewinellaceae bacterium
TTCTAAATGCATATGAGATAGAATTTAAGGATGAATATGTCTTTGACTTTTTGGAATAAAATATGAATTCAGATGTACAGATTGTACTACCTCGCTGAGGTCGAAAATTGTTTTACATAATAAAACTAACATTATATGACCTCGCTGAGGTCACATCATTATCAACTCAAATTACCTGTTTAGACCTCAGAGAGGTCTTATTAGGTTAGTCTATAAAAATCAATAGTGATCTCGACCTCAGAGAGGTCGTATAAGTTTCATCTTACCACAAGCGTAGAGAATGAAACATCAATGAAGTTATTAGGATAGCAATTTTTACTAATATTAGGCAACCACTTGAGCTAAATTCACATTCTTTTTAGAATCCAAAGACCAACTTTCTGTATATTAATCCCCCGTATAATTATATAAAATTCAAGTAGCCATGGCCAACGTTTATTCAAAACTCTATATCCAAGCAATATTTGCAGTTAATAATCGAAGAGCTCTCTTACATCAAGATTGGAGAGATGAAGTCTTCAGTTACATCGCTGGAATCCTCAATGAGCGAGGTAACTATGCTCTGGCGGTAAATGGCTATCATGATCACATTCATCTATTCTTCGATTATGGTAGTAAAGAATTATTAAGTGATTTAGTTCGAGAAATTAAGAAAGCGAGTAATTCATTTATCAAACGAAATAAGTTTACTAATCACTCCTTTTCATGGCAATCTGGATATGGCATATTCTCTCATGGCTACAGAGAGAAAAATACTATAATTGAATACGTAAAGAATCAAAAACAGCATCATAAAAAGAAGCCTTTTAAAAATGAATATTTGCATTTTCTAAATGCATATGAGATAGAATTTAAGGATGAATATGTCTTTGACTTTTTGGAATAAAATATGAATTCAGATGTACAGATTGTACTACCTCGCTGAGGTCGAAAATTGTTTTACATAATCTAACGTAATATGACCTCGTTCAGGTCATGCTTCCTAACGATCAAATCAAATAACCATTTCAACTCCATGATAAAATGGAATTTAAGCATAAACGGATGCTTAGTATTTAATAATCCTAAACCCAAAATTGAAGTGTGTTTTTATCTATGCGACCTATCTGAGGTCGATTGATATAAGGATATCATTATTGCTAACATACCCTACCTCGTTGAGGTCATTTTTATCACCTAGTATTTAGGTAGATATTTACTATTTGACCTTACCTTGAACATATAGTACCACTATATCTTGAAACCATTAGAATATCTAGGATAAGTGTAAAGGAGATCTTAAACTTTCCTGAGTTTTGTTTTGGACCTCGGAGAGGTACTATTAGGTTAGCGCTACATAGGTGTTAGTTTGACGACCTCAGAGAGGTCGCCTAATATATACCGGTTTTAGCAGTTGGTGGATTATTGGCAGTAATCTAAAGTAATTAATTAAAAAAACATCATCACTTAATGCTTGACTATCCTCTCCACTAGGAAGACTCCAGCCGAATGTGTTGTATTCAAAAAATAAATCCCTGGTGGAAAATATGAAAAATCTATACTATTAGTTCCTTTCACCCTTCCCGAATAAATCTTTATACCAATGCTATTAAATATTTTAATCTCGACTGGTTCTTGTACCAGGCTAATAATGCTAATTCTCCCATTAGTTGGATTTGGGTAAACTTGAAGCAGATTAGATAATTCTATTTTTTGATTTTGAACTATATTAATTTCGCAATTCTCAGATCGCTTGAATAGACCGATCTTACTATCATAATAACATTGGAAAGAATAAAATGGTCCATCTAGATAGTGATAATAATAGTACCATGGTATTATAAATCCACTAATGTTTCCGATATATTGATATATGGTATCCAAATAAATCGAGAAAATTGAATCTGTTGAATATTCCACAACTATATGATTAATATCTTGACCATTAATTTTAGAAATTCCGTTCTCTAAAACTTTTATATTAACACTGTCACTAGGCCACTTATTAGGAAATTCCAAACTCCATCCTTGCTGATTGTTCGTCTTAAAATTATATAAAGTATCAAATAAATTATCCTTTAAATGTACAAATACAACGCTATCTTCCTCACAAAGAATAATATCTGACATCCGCGTAAAACTGTTCGTGTTTCCTAAAATCACATGATAGTTTTCTCCGCTCTCCATTAAGGTTATGCATTCTTTTCCTTGAATGATGGTATCAGAATATTTATTAAAAGTGTGAGTCCCTTGAGTAGGATAGGAGAAATAATCATATTGCCAAGTCGGATCTTCAGCTAGGAATTGTGCATTTATAGATAAGGGATAAATGCAAATAAAGAGGATAAAGAATGCTTTTGAATAATGTCCCATAGACGAGTACTTAAAGGCTAATTTCCACATTCGTCAATCAACAAAGTTACAAAGAAACTCTCATCTACGCTCAAACTATTAAGTAAGAGGTAATCATTCTAGGATAGATAATTATTGAGTAGTACAGCTTCGTATTTCAAAAACTTTCCCTCAATTCAAATGTCTTTCTCATCCGGTCGTAGGTCCTTGCAGCTTCTTGATAATTCAAGGTCTGCTGCCCATCAGAAAATGCTTTCTCTGGTACATGATGAACCTCCATAATCACGCCATCGGCTCCACCCATGATACTAGCCAACGCAATCGGTTCGACGAATTTTCTCAATCCGATTCCATGTGACGGATCGGCTATAACCGGCAGATGAGTTTTCTCTTTAAGCATAGCAATGGCATTAATGTCCATGGTATTGCGATAGGCCATTTCATAAGACCGAATACCTCGCTCACATAACATTATTTTTTCGTTCCCATGTGAAAATATGTATTCGGCTCCTTGCAACAACTCATCAATGGTTCCTGAAATTCCTCTTTTCAAAAGGACCGGTTTATCAACTTCACCCAAAGCGTCAAGCAGGTTGAAATTTTGAGAATTACGCGCACCTACTTGGAAAATATCAATATAGTTTATCATCTCATCAATCTGCTCGACCATCATAACTTCTGTAATAATCTTAATATCATTCTCTTTGCACAATGATGAAAACATTTTCAATCCATCCATGCCCAATCCCCTAAATGAGTAAGGGGAACTACGCGGCTTGTACACCCCTCCTCGCATAATGCGAATGTTATTGGCTTTTAAATGTTCAATAGCACTGATAATCTGTTCTTCGGATTCAATAGAACATGGACCGGCCATAATTGAAAAATGTCCTGTTCCTATTTTGAAATCTCCGAAATCAATTTGAGTATCCTCGACTTTCCATTTTTTGGAAACCAATTTGTAAGCATCACTGACCCGGTGAATATCTTTTATTCCTTCCATACGACCAATCTCTCTAATGTCAAACGACTTCTTACCAACGCCAATAATATAATTACCAAATTGCGTAGTTACTTCATTGTGTGAATAACCATATTGGGCTAATTTTTCATTTAATGCCATTTTAGCGGTTGACGATATGGTAGAATTAAGTTGAATGATCATGTTGAATGTTTTATGGAATATATAAAAGAATGGATACGCTCAGCAAGTGGTATTTCCTCCTTTTGAATAGCCTTAATGAAGGCGCTTCCGATTATCACCCCTGAAGCATATTGACAGGCCGTTGAATAGGTTTCATAATTAGAAATGCCAAATCCAATTAAGCGAGGTGTAGACAAGCCCATCTCACGGATGCGTTCGAAATATTCCAGCTGATAATCTTGAATTGATCCTTTAGCGCCGGTTATTGCACTACTGGAAACCATGTAAACGAATCCTTCACTCAATGCGTCTATTTTGCGAATTCGAGCTTCTGGGGTTTGTGGAGAAATCAAAAAACTGATTCCTAAGTTTGCCTCCATAAATTTCTGTTTATAGTCTTCCTCATATTCATGAATCGGTAGATCGGGTATAATCAGACCGTCCACTCCAGCGTCAACACATTTTTGAATAAAGCGATCTTCTCCATATTGAAGAAGAGGATTAAGATATCCCATTAAGACAAAGGGCATATTGCTGTACTGACGAGCTTCTCGAACTTGTTCAAAAAGTAAGTCCAAGGTAAAACCATTTTTCAATGCCTGCTGACCACTCATCTGGATGGTAGGACCATCAGCTAAAGGATCCGAATAAGGAATGCCAATTTCCACCAGATCAGCACCGGCTTCATCCAATGAACGAATGATATCGACGGTATCATTTAGATGTGGATATCCTGCGGTAAAATATATACTGAGCACATGGCTCTTTTTCTCATTCAGCAATTTATTGATTCGGTGCATATCGATCTAAATATTTAATAAAAGTGCTCAAATCCTTATCTCCTCGACCGGATAAATTAATTAGGATAACTTCATTGGGCTGGTAAGACAATTTATCTAAAGCAGCAAATGCATGTGCTGACTCCAAAGCAGGTATTATGCCCTCACTTCTGGATAATTCAAAGGAAGCATGGATTGCTTCATCATCAGTAATGCTAATCGCCTCCGCTCTTCCAGTATCAATTAAATGTGCATGTAGCGGGCCAATGCCCGGATAATCTAACCCTGCCGATATTGAATAGGGTTCCACGATCTGGCCATCTGCGGTTTGCATTAGTAGGGTCTTCGAACCGTGGATAATTCCAGCTGATCCCAATACACTGGTCGCTGCGGATTCCCCGCTGTGAATACCTAAACCTGCCGCTTCAACAGCGACCAATCTTACTTTTGGATTATCCAGGTAATGATAATAGATTCCGGCAGCATTACTGCCACCTCCTACACAGGCGACTATAATATCGGGGTGCGATCGACCAATCTTTTCATTCAACTGCCATTGACATTCTTCACTAATTACCGATTGAAATCTAGATACCATATCCGGATACGGATGTGGACCTACTACCGAACCAATGATATAATGTGTATCCTGAGGATTATTAATCCAATCACGGATTGCTTCATTCGTAGCATCCTTTAAGGTTTTGCTACCACTGTTAGCGGGCCTTACTTCGGCACCAAGCATTTTCATCCTGGAAACATTCGGCGCTTGACGCTCAATATCGACGGCTCCCATGTACACGATACACTCAATCCCTTTTAGTGCACAGACCGTGGCTGTTGCCACACCATGCTGTCCGGCACCCGTTTCAGCAATAATTCTCGTTTTGCCTAGTCGCTGCGCCATAAGAATCTGTCCTACGGTATTATTGATTTTATGCGCTCCGGTATGGTTCAAGTCTTCTCGTTTAAGATATACTTGAGCCCCGACCTTCTCTGAAAGACGCTCAGCTAAATAAAGTGGTGAAGGGCGCCCTACATAATCTTTTAAAAGTTTCTTGAATTCGCGCTGAAAGCTTTCTTCATGCATGATCTCTAGATAACGAGTCCTAAGTTCCTCAACATTGGGAAATAACATTTCAGGAATATAAGCCCCTCCAAACTTGCCATAATACCCACGGGCATCAACTGAATAACTCATGCTTAAATCGTTTTATTTTTTCAATATTCTTAATTGCCGGCTCACTTTCAAACCGACTATTGATATCAATTCCAATCCAGCTAGGGTGTTGAAATTTTTTAAGTGCCGCAACATGATGAAAATCAATACCACCACTTATTAAAAAAGGTGTATCCCCTTCGTAGCTTTCTAAAATATTCCAATCAAATGCCACCCCATTACCTCCGGGCAGGTCTCCTTTAGTATCAAAAAGAAAATAATCCGAATGACCAATAAACGGATCACAATGACTAAAGTCAAAAGAATTTTCAACACTAAACGCTTTTAAAACCTTGACGCCCAGTTGCTTTATGTTTGTACAATATCCCGGATCTTCGGAACCATGTAACTGAATTATTTCCAGCTGATAATCTTTGATAAAATGCTCTATATTATCAATGTCTTCATCAACAAAAACGCCAACTCTTTGCATTTTTTTCTCCATATCCGGCTCAATCATGCCCGATACAAATCTTTTTGATTTTGGGTAAAATATCATTCCCATCCAATCCACCCCGGTATTACTGAGGGCAGCTATATTGTTTGGATCACGCATACCACAAACCTTGATAATGAATCTTTCCCGTTTCACCTTAAATTATTGATTTGATCTATTTTTTAGTGATTTGATAAAACGCTGACAAGCCTTGTGGGGCTGTGCATGATTCATAAAGTATTCACCAATCAAAAATCCTTGATAGCCTGCTTGCTTAAGTTCAATAACCGCTTCCGGATTACTGATACCACTTTCCGAGATCTTTACATATTCTTTTGGTAGTTTTGGGATAATCTTTTTTGAAGTTTCGATTGATGTTTCAAACGTGGTTAAATCGCGATTATTTATCCCAATAACCTGAATATTTTCATTGATTTTATCCAATTGGTTTTCACTATGCATTTCTAACAAAACTTCCAGATCTAATGAATTAGCCAATTGTGCAAATAATTTCACCTCTTCCTTAGAAAGCACTTCAGCAATCAAAAGTATAGCATCTGCACCGATCGATTTAGCTTCTATAATTTGATATTCATCTACAGTAAAATCTTTTCTAAGGATAGGGCAATAATTATAGCGCCTAGCCTCTGTAAGGTCTTCATTTCTGCCATCAAAATATTTTTTATCGGTAAGTATGGAAAGAGCAGAAGCCCCTGCCTGCATATAACCAACTGTAATTTCTTCAACGGAGACATAAGGATTAATGGGACCTTTCGATGGTGACTTCCGTTTAAATTCTGCAATAATACCACTGCGAACTGGATCAGCGATGTATTTAGAAAAAGATACCGTAGGAGATTTAAAATGAATACTCTGCTCTAGTAGTTTAGGAGGATACAAGGCTTTCTGTTGCGCTACTTCTTTTCTCTTATGTTCTATTATCTGATCTAATATATTCATAATCCTATCTGGTCAATTTTTTAAGTACCTGGAGTGCCCTGCCCGATTCTAAAGAAGATTTAGCTTCTTCTATACATGCTTCAAGTGCTATTTCTGGTTTAAAACATTGAATAGCTAACCCAGCGTTTACCAATGCAACGCTATTTTGGGGTATTGTTCCTTCCCCTTTCAATATGGTTGTAAATATTTCTGCAGCTTCTTCGACCGTTTCACCTCCCTGTAGATCTGTAGGGTTTAATCTGGGCATATTAATATCACCTGGATCGTAAATGCGCTCGTAAGTAGATGCCTTCACGGAAAATGGACCGGTCAATGAAACCTCGTCGTATCCATCCAATCCGTGAATTATTGCATAATCTTTTCCCGAATTTTGAAAAACATATTGATAAAGCCGAGCCAGCTCCATATTAAAAACACCTGCTAACTGTTTGGGAGGCTCAGCCGGATTTACCAATGGTCCTAACATATTGAAAAAAGTAACCATTCCTAATTGTCGCCTTATGGGACCTACTGCCTTCATCGTCGGATGAAATAGTGGGGCGTGGAAGAAGCATAGATTGGCCTCATCAATTTGTTTTAATAGTTTATCTTCTTCATCCGTAAAAACATAACCAAGATATTCAAGTACATTTGAAGATCCACATTTAGAGCTCACACTATAATTACCATGTTTTGCTACCTTATAGCCTGCACCTGCAATAACAAAGGCAGAGAGCGTGGAGATATTGAATGTGTTTTTCTTATCGCCACCTGTACCACAAACATCAATAGCGTCTATACCCCTTAGGTCGATAGGCTTTTTCAATTCTATTAAAGCATCTTTGAAACCTTCTAGCTCGTCAACATGTATTGGACGCAATTTAAAGCAAGTTATAAAGGCAGTCATTAGAGCCTCATTGAATTCTGCATTCGATATTCTTATTAGTATATCTTTAGCTTCGGCTTTAGATAATGTTTTATGTAAGAATAACTTGTTAAGTACTTCTTTCATGCTCTTGCAATAAATGATTCACTAAGAGATAAAAAGTTTTTTAAAATATCCTTCCCTCTGGGTGTAAGGATCGACTCTGGATGAAATTGCACACCCCATACTGGAAATGTTTGGTGCTTTACAGCCATAATCTCGCCCTGATCATCTATGGCAATACAAGTCAAAGTATCAGGAAGTGCGTTTTTATTTATTACCCAGCTGTGATATCTTCCGATCTCAAATTCACTTGGTAAATCCTTCCATAAATCTTCAAAAGCTGACGTAGTCTTAATGGTAGTCGAAACCCCATGGTATACTTTCGCCAGATTTTGCAAACTACCTCCAAAACATTCACCAATCGCTTGATGACCCAGGCACACGCCAAGAATTGGAATCTTACCTGCCCAGGTTCTTATCAATTCAGGCATTATCCCAGCATCTTTTGGTAACCCAGGACCAGGCGACAAAATAATACATTCATATTTCCCAACGGCATCAACGCTTATCTCGTCATTTCGAAATACCGTGATAGAATGATCAGCCAGTTCATGCACATACTGCACCAGATTGTAGGTAAACGAGTCATAGTTGTCTAATACTAATATTTCCATCATTATATGTTTTGGGCTAATTCAATGGCCTTAGTTAAGGCACCCAGTTTATTTTTCACCTCCTGGGTTTCACTGATTTCATTGCTGGACACCACAACACCCGCACCAGCCTGATAATAAAGTGTATTGTTTTGGCTGAAAAAGGATCGGATCAAAATCGCCTGGTTCATGTTTCCATTCAAGTCAATATATCCAATCGCTCCTCCGTAGAATCCTCTTAGTTGGTTTTCATATTGATGTATAAGTTGAATGGCTTTATATTTTGGGGCTCCGGAGAGTGTTCCAGCAGGAAAGGTATCACCGAATATTTGTATCGGATTTGCTTGTGGACCTAATTTGCCTTCTACCTTAGACACTAAATGCATGACATGGCTGTAAAAATGTACTTGTCTCAATTCTTTCACGATGACTTCTTCCGCATGTCGCCCCAGATCATTTCGTGCCAGATCAACCAACATAATATGTTCTGCATTCTCTTTGGGATCATTTTTAAGTGCTTCCGCTTTATTCATATCTTCTTCTAGATCGCCCGTTCGTTTATAAGTTCCAGCAATTGGATTCACAACCGCAATCCCATCCTTAATAACCATTTGAGACTCAGGAGAAGATCCCATAATTTTATAACTTCCCATGTCGAAATAAAATAGGTAGGGTGAAGGATTGATGGACCTCAACACACGGTAAACTTGAAATTCATCTCCGGTAAACTTCTGTGAATATTGTTTGGCGAACACAATTTGAAACACATCGCCAACCTGACAATGATATTTACCTTTAGTTACTAAATCTTGAAATTCCCGGTCCGTAATATTACTCTTTTCCTCGCCAGCCGTTTGAAAAGAAAAAGTACTATATAGGCGACTGTGCAAGAGGTCTTTTACTTCGTTCAATCTAGATAATGACCCTACTAGCAAATTCTCGACCAAGTAATACTCATCCTTATAATGATTGAAAGCAAGGATAAATCGATGAAAGTCGTAATGAATGGCTGGTGCATCCAAAACCGACTTGGATGCATCAAACTCCAGGGTATCAAAATACTGTACTGCCTCAAAATTGGTATGTCCGAATAGTCCATTCACGAATGGATAGGGATGATCATATTCGATGTTAAAGGCATGCACAAAATCATTTAATGAGCTGGCCACTGAATTTGTATCCACTACTTCACGCTCGACTTTTTTGTCTGGAAATGACATGATAATCTTCTTCTCCATGACTTGAAAAGAAGCAATTGGGTCCAAACCAATAAATGAAAAGCAGACTTCTTTGTTCGTAAAGTCATTGCTTTCCAACAAAACCGGGTGCTGAAAATGATCTCTTAACTTAAGATAAGCTGTAACGGGTGTCAGAAAATCTGCTAATCCTTTTACTACTTTTGCTTGTATATTTACTTGCTGTATCATAAATAAAAAACGGCTTGCCGACTGATTCGACAAACCGTATATTTTTTAATACAAAATTTAATGGTCCGCTTATCCAGCCGATATGGTATTATTCTCGCACCACCACCAATTTTGCAATCCGGTAATCATAATTTTATAATTGAGAGGTAAAGAAAAGTAAAATATTCAAATAAAGCAAGTAGAGCCATAAATTGGTCTATATGGTTAAGCTGCTAAAAGCAAAATATCTACCTTTACATTTGAACCCATTTGCGTTTAATACATAAATAAAATCGAACTAATTCGATTTTCACTACTTACCAACGACCAAATTAAGCAAGTACTTAATAAGCTCCATCAAACTAATTTCGGATACATCAAATGGAACTGCATTTCTTTTAGCAGTTCTTCAGGCGCGGTATGCGCATTATTTACTCCTTTAGATCGCAAGTCAAAATTTCTAAGTGTATGAATACATTGAATTATTTCAGGTTCCGAATAATGATTAGCTGCTGTTTTGTATTCTTTTAAAAAAAAAGGTGAACCCAAGGATAAACGACTGAGTATTTCTTTTTCCGAGAGGTGGGCACTCTGTTTTAAGATTAATAATTTTTTATAAAAATTAAATAAAACGGAGATTGTAACAATTAATGGATTTGACCTGATATTATCAGCGAGGTATTTGAATATCTTAAAGGTCTTTTGCACATCTTTCTGACCAAGTGCCCGCTGCAATTCAAATACATTGTAATCCTTACTGATTCCAATATTCTTTTCAATGTGTTCTCCAGAAATTTCCTCGCCGGGCTTCAAATTAATTATTAACTTATTTAACTCATTGGCAATCTTAGACAAATCAGATCCCAGGTATTCTACTAACAACATCAGCGCCCTATAATCAATACTAAACCCAAGTTCTTGAATCATTTTCGTCACGAAATCGGGAACTTTATTCTCATAAAGTTTGGTAGCATTCAAGAAAACTGAATTGGCTTTTACTGCTTTTCCAAATCCAGTGCGCATATCAATTTTTTTATGCTTATGGCAGATCACTAATATGGAAGATGGAAACGGTTTTTTAATGTATCCTTCCAGGTCCTTGAGTGAGCGCATGGATTGAGCTTCTTTCAAAATAACTACCTGATAATTTGCCATCATAGGTACTCGAGACACACTATCCAGTACCAACTTAAAGTCGGATTCTTTTCCGAATAAAATGGTTTGATTAAAGGATTTTTCCGATTCAGTAAGCGCATGTTTTTCTATATAGTTGGAGATCTGATCTATAAAATAGGTTTCTTCTCCTTGTAGAAAATATACTGGCGCATATTTACTGGATTTAAGATCCTGCATTATTCTGAAATAATCACTCATTTTTATGATGGATAGTGAAAAAGAATCATAATTCTGATAAATATTTTTACTTAATTGGATGTAAATGATGCAAACAGAACGACAAATGTAGATCTATAAAATATATATATTGATTTTTTAATACTTAAATTTGCCTCATGCAAGAAAAAAGAAGACCTAGGATACTTGTTACCAATGATGATGGTATGTTTGCACCCGGTATTAAAGCGTTGGTGGAAGTAGCAATCGAATTTGGCGAGGTAATCGTTGTAGCGCCGGATTCACCACAATCGGGAAAAGGACATGCCGTAACTTTATCCCAGCCATTGCGATTAAATAAAGTAAATGTATTTCCTGGTGTCGATGCCTATGAATGTTCAGGTACACCGGTCGATTGTGTAAAACTTGCTAAGCATATTATTTTTAAAAATCAGTCAATAGATTTATGTCTTTCCGGAATAAATCATGGCTCCAACGCTTCCATCAACATTATTTATTCCGGAACCATGTCGGCAGCTATGGAAGCCTCTTTAGAAGGAATACCCAGTATTGGATTGTCATTGATGGATTTCTCATTTGACGCTGACTTCTTAGTTGCCCAAAATTACACAAGACATCTTATTCGGAATGTAATCAATGAAGGACTCGGGAATTGCAATTTGTTGAATGTAAATATTCCCAAACTTCCTGCCGATGAGATTCAGGGAATCCGTGTATGTAGACAAGCAAAGGGTAGATGGATAGAAGAATTCTCAGAAGCATTAGACCCCCGAGGGCAAAAATATTATTGGCTCACCGGTCGATTTCAGATTGAAGATGAACAGTCGGATACGGATATCTGGGCATTAGATAATGGCTACATATCGGTTGTGCCTTCCGGGCATGATCTTACCATGCATGAATCAATTGATGAATTAAAGCACCTTGAAAACATAACTTATGCTATCACGTAGAGACAATTTATTTCTGGGAATTGGTCTTGGTTTGGCAGTACCTTTTGCAGGTTATGGAATCTTACTCACCCTGTATGATCTGCTGGACAGCTTTGGATTGCTAGATGGTACCGGATTCTCAGAAAACTTTAGGGTCAGAACCTTAGCGCTAGTGGCTATCTGTTTTAATATAATTATCATCCAATATTTTTTAAAACGGTATGCGTCAAAAAGTATGCGCGGAGTATTACTATCAACTTTTATTCTTGCCGCGATTTGGTTGTTTTACTTCAAAGTGATACCGTTTTAGTATGAGACTTTTTATTATTGCTGGTGAAGCATCAGGAGACTTGCATGGAAGTAACCTAACCCGCCAACTTTTTAAAGAATCGCCAAATACCAGTATTCACGGATGGGGAGGTGATTTGATGAAAAAATCTGGAGTGATTATTCTTAAGCATTACCGAGAACTGGCTTTTATGGGTTTTTGGGAAGTGGCCAAGAATATTGGAACTGTACAAAAAAACTTTAAGCTCTGCAAAGTACAGATTAAAGCTTATTCACCCGATGCCGTTATTCTAGTTGATTATCCAGGTTTTAATTTACGTATGGCAAAATGGATCAAAGGTCAGGGCATTAAAACAATTTATTATATTTCACCTCAGGTTTGGGCTTGGAAAGGAAGTCGAGTAAAGCATATTAAAAAATATACTGATCGAATGATTACCATTCTTCCTTTCGAACCTTCCTGGTACCAAAAAAAAGGGCTTCACGTAGATTATGTGGGCCATCCGTTAATTGAAGCCATCAATTCATTTCAAGTAAATAATGATTTTATTGTTCAGAATAAATTGGGAGATCAACCGATAATCGCCTTATTGCCAGGTAGCAGGAAGCAAGAAATCGAGCAAGTATTACCTATTTATTTAGGCATGGTAAAAAAGTTTTCCGATTATCAATTTGTGATTGGAGCGGCTCCTAATATTGAAGCATCTTTTTATGCAAACCTTACGCGTAATGTTGCGGTGGGTATTGTTTATAATCAGACTTACGATTTGTTGTATCATTGTAAAGCAGCATGCGTTACTTCTGGAACAGCCACATTAGAAGCTGCTTTATTTAATGTCCCTCAAATCGTTGGTTATAAAGGTAGTGCATTGTCTTATCAAATTGCTAAACGAGTCATCAAAGTAAAATATATAGCATTGGTGAATCTGATTGTCGATCAGCCAATTGTGCAGGAATTAATCCAAGCGGATCTCAATGAAGTAAAACTTGAAAGGGCCTTAAAAGAAATAGTATCTCCAGAAGGTATGATTCGAATATACGCCTCCTATAAACCTTTACGAAATCTGCTCGGAGACGGCCGAGCTTCCGAAAAAGCAGCTAAATTAATTATCGAAGCATTGTCAAATAATAGTTAATAGATTGTTGGAATCCTATTAAATGATCTAGCCGAAATTATTAATTACTGACCGCTTCAATAATTTTTTTCACATCTTCCAAACTCAATTCTTTAGCAGTTTCAGCATCCATTTTCTTACCATCAACTTTTGGGAATGAGATCGGTTTTTTCTTAAAGCGGATGAACGGCCCCCAACGACCATTTTCTACAGAAATTTTTTCTTCAGGCCATTGATGTATGAATCGATTGGCTTCCTTTTCTACTTTAATTTTAATGAGCTCAATGGACTCTTCTACAGAAATAGATTCAGGATCATATTTACGGGGAATATTCACGAACATTTCATTCCATTTCAAAAATGGGCCAAATCGGCCTTTGCCTTTGGTAATAGGCTTATCCTCATAGAATGCGAATGGTGCTTCACTCTTTCTTTTTTCTTGGATTAGTTCAATAGCTTGATCCATGGAGAAACTTATCGGGTCCTGACCTTTTGGAAGGGAGATAAATGCATCATCATATTTCACATAAGGTCCGTATCGACCGGCACCGATAATCACTTCTTTATCTTCATAATTACCTAAGGTTTTGGGAAGTTGGAATAAATTAAGGGCTTCCTCCAGTTCGATAGTTTCAAGTGATTGTCCAGGTCTAAGGTTGGCATATTTGGGTTTTTCATCTTCTTCCAATTCATCGGTTGCGCCAATTTGAACTACGGGACCAAATCTAGACATTCGCACTAATATGGTTCTTCCGGAACCCTCTTCTTTTCCTAAAATGCGTTCTCCGGTCGCTCTATCTGCATTCTCTAAAGTAGATTCAATATCTTCATGAAATGGACCATAGAAATCTTTTAGCATTTGCTTCCAATTAAAATCACCCTTGGCAATCCGGTCAAATTTCTTTTCAATTGCTGCCGTAAAGCCGTAGTTCATTATCTGTTCAAAATGCTCAGATAGGAAATCTGAAACAACCATTCCAATGTCACTGGGATAGAGGCGATTACTGGTTGCACCCGTGATTTCTGTTTTATTTTCCTCACTGACCAATCCCTCTTTTAGTAAGATCGTTTTATAGGTTCTCTCTACACCTGGTCTACTCTCTTTGCTGACATACCCTCTTCCTTCCTCCATGATTTTGGAGATGGTAGGTGCGTAAGTAGAAGGTCGGCCTATTCCCAACTCTTCTAGCTTTTTTACGAGCATTGCTTCCGTATACCTTGCTGGTGGCCTGGTAAACTTTTGTTCTGCAATTAGATGATTCAGGTCCAATAATTGGCCTACACTGAGAGGAGGCAGGATTCCTTTACCCTCTTCTTCATTTTCGTCATCTCTGGACTCCAAATAAACTTTTAAGAATCCATCAAATTTTAACACTTCTCCTTCAGCCTGAAGTAATTGGTTCGAGCCACTGATCGCTATGGTTACTTTAGTCTTTTCCAGTTTGGCATTAGCCATTTGGGAAGCAATGGCGCGTTTCCAAATAAGTTCATATAACTTCTGCTGATCACGACCTCCACTTACATTTTTTCTTTGTATGTAAGTAGGTCTAATAGCTTCATGTGCTTCTTGGGCTAAATCTTTCTTTTTTGAAAACCTTCTAGTTTGCAAATAATTCGCTCCGAATTCATCGGTAATGGCACTTCCAATTTCACTAATGGCCGTTTCACTCAGATTGGTTGAATCTGTTCTCATGTAGGTAATAAATCCTTGCTCATACAATCTTTGAGCGGCCATCATAGTCCGTTTAACTGCAAATCCTAGCTTTCTACTTGCCTCTTGTTGCAGGGTAGAAGTGGTAAATGGAGCGGCAGGTTTTTTTATAGCGGGTTTTACTTCAATATTATTAATTGCGTATTCTGCATTCTTTATTGATTTCACAAAACTGAGCGCGTCCTCGTACTGGTCAAAATTATTCACACCGGTAGCAATAAGTGCCACCTTATTTCCTTGAGCATTTTTAACATCAAAGGTGGCTTTAACCTTAAAATAGGATTGACTATCAAACCCAGTTATTTCACGTTCACGCTCAACGATTAATTTTACAGCCACGGATTGAACTCTTCCAGCAGACAATTTATTTTTAACTTTTTTCCATAGGATTTCAGATAACTCAAATCCTACCAGACGATCCAGCACTCTTCTTGCTTGCTGAGCATTCACTAAATTGAGATCTACTTTTCTGGGATTTTGTATTGCTTTTTGAATCGCTGGTTTGGTAATCTCTCTGAAAACAATCCTTTTGGTTTCATTTTCATCTAGGCCCAACACTTTACATAGGTGCCAAGATATAGCTTCTCCTTCGCGGTCTTCATCCGTAGCCAGCCATACCTCATCAACTTTCTTGACCAATGAAGTAAGCTCTTTGACTATTTTCATTTTTTCAGGTGTGATGGAATAGGATGGTTCAAAATCATTTTCAATATCTACCCCTTTATCACCCTTGTTTAGATCTCGAATATGTCCAAAACTGGATTTAACTGTAAACTGGTCGCCCAGGTATTTTTCGATCGTTTTCGCTTTGGCTGGTGACTCTACTATTAATAAATTCTTTGCCATAGATGTTCCTTTAAATTTTGCACAGGATTTTAAATGCGGGTGTAAAAGTAATATTTTCTCCTTAAGTGGTAAGAATTGAATCTGTAAAAGGGTAAAAAGCTCGGAAGTCTTTAGACCAAGAAGGCTCAATTCAAATAATATTATCCATTTCTAGTCTTATCTCATTTTAGTTATTACCTTTTATGAAATTATAATAATTAATTTTCTAGATTGAAGAATATTGGGCTTTTTGAATGTATACTAATTGAAATTATACTCTTATCCCTGGTATGGTTAATAGACGATTATGCAGGGTCATTATTAAGCTTAGTATTGGGTTTGTTATTTTTCACTGTCTTGATACTCTCCCTAATTGTTGAAGCTATTGAGAAATCTAAAGTACCCAAATGGTATTTTCGTTGGTTATTTTTCTCTTTTATGGCCTGCTTTGCGGTGTTATTCGTTTTTACCATTATCAAGGGAGGACAATTCGACTGGATGGAAGGAATCTTTTAGCGTATTCTTTTTAAAAAAATGTTAAAC
>JAHEJC010000487.1 GCA_024639065.1 Lewinellaceae bacterium
AATTTGGTGGTCTCCAGTGTTCAATTTTATTTGATCACACAAAAAGATAAATTTTAAATCGTTGATGAACATAGGTGAAATAATCCAATGGGAATATTCAAATTTAATCTTGACCAACCACTTGTGCGCCTATCATTTGTAAGGTATTAAATCCGGCTCAATGTAATTAATTTTAGATGCACTGTTCTTAAAAACTTTTGCACTATAATGCAATCGTAAAAGTCCGTAGAAATCATTTTTTAATCTTGGGAATTCGAGCAGTAGATCATTAAAATTATTAGAATTACTTTTCTGGATAAAATAATTAATGGTTTTTATGGCTGCCATCGTAAGGGTGTGATGATATTTAGTGCCATCTCCAAAATGTTGGTCAAAATTTTTAATTTGGGTACATATTTTTTGGATAGATTTTTTTAAACCTTGTCTTTTGATCAGGATATACGCAAGACGAAGGTGCGCCTCATGCGTAAACCAATTTTCTGGTAAAGTAAGAGTTTCAAATTGATGAATAAAAACATCATCAGATAGGGTGTAATGTTTTTGTTTTTCCAATGGCATAAAATTACAGTAGGATCACCAATTAAAAAAGCGTCCATTTGACATTCAAATAAATTATATATCTTTTAAAAATATATTGAGTCAAACTAAAATCAGTTATGAACAAAATGAGAGATCAGTTTAAACTAGATGGAAAGGTAGCAATAATTACAGGTGCTTCCAAGGGGATTGGTGAGAGTATAGCTTACGGACTTGCAGAATTTGGTGCCAAGGTGGTGGTAAGTAGCCGGAATCAAGCAGCTGTAGATGAAGTGGCTGAAAGAATCAAATCGGCTGGATTTGAAGCCAAAGGTATTGCCAGTCATGTTGGTGATGTAGATCAGCTTAATGATCTGGTTAAGCAAACTGTAGATGTATATGGAGGAGTAGATATATTGATAAATAATGCTGCAACCAATCCAGTATTTGCTCCTCTAGTTGAGGCAAATAGTGAGTTGTTTGATAAAGTGATGAATGTAAATGTGAAAGCATGTATGATTTTGGCGAATTTATGTCATCCATATATGACTGAGCGGGGAGGCGGATCAATCATAAACATTGCTTCGGTAGAAGGGGAAAAACCTTCAATTGGATTGTCTGTATATAGCATAAGTAAAGCTGCATTGATCATGCTTACAAAAAGTCAAGCTAAAGAATGGGGTAGAGATGGTATTAGGAGTAATGCTATATGCCCTGGATTGATCCAAACCAAATTCAGTGCAGCCTTATGGACCAATGAAAAGATTCTCAACAGTTTTGTAAAACAAATCCCCGCTGGACGTATTGCCCAACCTGATGAGATGGTTGGCCTGGCTGTATTTCTTGCAACCAATGCGTCATCTTATTGTACAGGGAGTATTTTTACCGCGGATGGTGGATATCTGCTTGGTGGGTAGGCCATTATGAGGATCGAATGTCATATGAAAGTCAAATATTTGATTTAAATCCAAATTATGTTTGTTAATTCAGGCAAAAGCACCAACACAATTTTCCAATTTATTAGAATAAATAAATAAAAATTTTATATTTGGCGTCCGACTAGCTATTTAATAATTTTTTATCAATTGCTTAGGTGAAATCTTGCACTTCGAAAGAACCTTGTAAAACCAAATATAGGTTGAACCACATTCCCTGGATACCGGCTTTTGTGGTCGCGATTTTACCAAAATGTCCATTTTGTATTTTAGCCTATTCCGGAGCCATTACTCTATGCAGTGGGACAACAATTTATCCCAATGGCAATTCTCCGATTTCTTATTTTAGTATAGGACTTGGATTATTTATTATCGCTTGCCTACTACTAAATTATAGAGGAAGACGAACGTTATGGGCGATTGGAATTTCGCTTTTAGGAGTAGGATTTTTACTTTCAAGTCAATTTTATTATGTTAGTGCTATCCATTATTTGATTGGATCTTTACTACTTCTTTTCGGAATTTGGTACAATGGAAGTTTCCTCTATTTCTACAATAAATTAAAATCTAATATCCAGATAAATATTTTGTTAACTAAAAACAACAAGAGTTCATGATACCTGAATCATTCGGTTATTCAGCTCCTTCAAGTCTAATTGATGCTTATGCATTATTGGAACAACACGGAGATGATGCCAAAATTTTGGCAGGAGGCCATAGTCTTATTCCTATGATGAAACTTCGCTTTGCCTCACCAACTCATTTAATTGATATTAATAAAATACCCAATCTTTCTTATATTAAAGAAGAAGATGGATACTTAAAAATTGGTGCGATGACTCGTGAAGTTGATTTAGAAGAATCTGAAGTTATTCGACATAAATACCCGATTTTTACAGATGCTTCAAAGTTAATAGCCGATCCTCAAGTCAGAAATTTTGGTACGATTGGAGGCAACATTGCACATGGCGATGCGGCCAATGATCATCCCGCAGTTATGCTGGCATTAGGAGCTGAAGTAGTAATCAGTAGCGCAGCTGGAGATCGAACAGTTGGAATAGACGATTTCTTTTTTGGATTCTACACTACGGCAGTACAGCACGGAGAGATTTTGACCGAAATCAGAATTCCTTCCTTAGGCCCCAGAACTGGAAGTGCTTATCACAAACTGGAAAGAAAGGTTGGAGACTATGCTACCGCTGGAGTTGCCGTGGTGATCGGTTTAAATGAAGATGGTTCTTGCTCTAAGGTTGGAATTGGACTGACCAATGTTAATCCTACTCCCATACGTGCAGCAAGATCTGAGCAAATATTACTGGGTACTACTATGAGTGAAAGTGATGTAGCCCAAGCAGCCCAATATGCTGCGGAAGATTGCAGTCCATCGGATGACCTTAGAGGTAGTGTGGAATTTAAAAAAGACATGATTCGAGTAATTACTAAGCGAATGATTAATAAAGCCATTCAAAGAACAAAATTATAAAACGATGCATGATATTACTATTAAGATAAATGGAACAGAACACAAGGCCACAGTTGAATCCAGATTATTGTTGGTCCATTTAATAAGAGAACAGCTGGCCATGACCGGTACCCACATAGGATGTGATACCACTAGTTGCGGAGCTTGTACTGTTTTGATAGATGGAAAATCCGCAAAGTCCTGTACGATTCTTGCTGTTCAGGCTGACGGTAAAGAGATCACAACAGTTGAAGGAATTGCTACCGCTGAAGGTCTTCATCCGATTCAGGAAGGATTTAAAGAAAATCACGCATTGCAATGTGGTTTCTGTACACCAGGAATGATGCTCCGAGCAATTGAACTTTTAGAAAAAAATAACAATCCTTCCGAGGATGAAATTCGTTGGGGAATTTCAGGTAACTTATGCAGGTGCACAGGTTATAATAACATCGTCAAGGCTATTCAATATGCCGGAGCAAAACTCAGAGGTGAAGAAACCCCTTCAACGGAACCTGAATTTGTATAAATTCTATTTTTCAATTTCAATCAAATCATGACAATGATAAAGTGTAAAACATCAAAAGAAATAGGCGGGATGGGACATTCCTTAAAACGAAAGGAAGATGCTCGATTTATTCAGGGAAAAGGAAATTACGTAGATGATATCAAGCTTCCAGGAATGCTTCATATGGATATTGTACGAAGCCCCTATGCCTACGCAAAAATAAAGAATATTGACGCTACTAAAGCATTGGCCATGCCAGGAGTAATCGCAGTGGTAACCGGTAAAGATCTTGAGCAGTATAATTTGCACTGGATGCCTACTTTGATGTCTGATACTCAAATGGTCTTACCTACAGATACGGTGATGTATCAGGCTCAGGAAGTAGCAGCTGTGATTGCTACTGATAGGTATACAGCCAGAGATGCGAAAGAAGCGGTCATAGTGGAATATGAGCCAATGAAGCCAGTTATGGATCCGCACAAATCACTGGATGAAGATGCTCCTCTTTTACGTCCAGATAAAGAGGGCAAAACAGATAACCACATATGGCATTGGGAAGCCGGAGACGAAAATGCAACCGAGCAAGTCTTTAGAGATGCCGAAGTCACTGTAAAACAGGATATGTACATTCCTCGTATTCATGTCGCATCTATAGAAACTTGTGGTTGTGTTGCTTCTTATAATAAAGTAGAGAATCACTTGACAATGTATATGACCACCCAAGCGCCACATGCAATTCGCACCGTAATTGCTTTAGTAGCCGGACATGTAGGATTGACAGAAGAAAAAATACGAGTTATATCTCCAGATATTGGTGGAGGATTTGGAGGGAAGGTTCCGGTCTATCCAGGTTATGTTATTGCCATTGCCGTATCCTTTCTAACCGGAGTACCTATTAAGTGGGTAGAAGACAGGACTGAAAACCTACAGGCTGATTCTTTTGCCAGGGATTATCATATAACTGCAGAAATGGCCGGCACGAAGGATGGTAAAATCCAAGCGACTCGATTTAAGATATTAGCAGATCATGGATATACGGATGCATCAGCAAATCCTTCCAAATTTCCAACTGGATTATTTTCTATTGGTACCGGTTCTTACGACTATAAAAACGCCTTCATGGAGGCTGATGCAGTTTATACCAACAAACCTCCAGGAGGTGTAGCTTATCGTTGTAGTTTCCGAGTAACTGAAGCCGTGCATGCCATAGAGCGTATT
>JAHEJC010000488.1 GCA_024639065.1 Lewinellaceae bacterium
TAGCTGCTTTATCTTTGGCTTCTTTTTTTAGCACTTCCTTTTCCGCTTCTCCTTGAGAAACTCCATTAAAAGTAAAACCCTTTTTATCTGTATCAATAATCACTTTATCCCCGGGCAAAATCTTTCCGGCTAATAGTTGTTTAGCTAATTCATTGACCAATTCTTTTTGTATAACCCGTTTCAGCGGACGAGCACCAAATTGAGGATCATAACCCAAATCTGCCAATAGATCTAAGGCTTTATCAGAAATCTCGAAACCAAATCCTTCTTTGGCTAGATTTTTTTGGACTTTTTTCAACAACAGTTTGGCGATCAGTTTTATCTCCATTTTATTCAACGGGAGAAACATGATCTTTTCGTCAATCCGGTTGAGAAATTCAGGTCTTAGGTTTTCTTTAAGTGCTTCGAATACTTCAACTTTGGTGGTTTCAATGATATCCATCCGATGTTCCTCACCCACCGCGTCCAGGTCTTCGAAGTTTTCAAGTATTGTATCCGATCCCATGTTGGAAGTCATGATGATAATCGTATTCTTAAAGTTGGCTACTCGTCCTTTGTTATCGGTTAATCTGCCATCATCCAGCACTTGTAATAAAATATTGAAGGTGTCCGGATGTGCTTTTTCAATTTCATCTAAGAGAATAATGGAATAAGGTCTACGCCGAACCGCTTCAGTGAGCTGACCGCCCTCATCGTATCCTACGTAACCCGGAGGTGCTCCCACCAATCTGGAAACTGAATGTTTTTCCTGGTATTCACTCATATCTATACGAGTGATCGCTCGTTCGTCATTAAAAAGAACTTCGGCTAATGCCTTGGCAAGCTCAGTTTTACCTACACCAGTGGGTCCTAAAAATATAAATGAGCCGATTGGTTTTTTAGCATCTTGTAACCCGGATCGTGAACGCCTAACCGCATCAGCTACAGCAATTACTGCTTCATCTTGTCCGATTAACCGCTCATGAATTTGGTCTTCTAAGTTAAGTAGTTTTTCTTTTTCCGACTGCAACATCTTTTGTACTGGAATGCCGGTCCATCGAGCTACTACTTCTGCTATATCATTTGCGGTAACTTCTTCATTGGTGAAGCGACTTTCTTCTGGCAATTTGTTTAATTTCTCTTCAGCTGCTTTAAGCATAGCCTGCTTTTCTTGAAGACTGCCATATCGGATTTTGGCTACCAATTCAAAATCGCTATCCCTTTCTGCTTTATCGGCTTTATGCTCTAGCTCTTCAATTTGCTTTTTTATATTCAGTATGGTGTCAACAATTTCTTTTTCGTTTTTCCAGCTAGACCGGACACTTTCCAGTTTCTCTTTGGCATTCGCGATCCGTTCATTTACATTTTTAAGTTGACCGGGAACCTTCTCTCTTTTGATCGCTGCTTTTTCAATCTCCAGCTGTTTTACTTTACGTTCCAGCTCATCGACTTCTTCCGGAACAGAATCCAATTCAAGTCTAAGTTTAGCAGATGCCTCATCGATCAGATCGATTGCTTTGTCCGGGAGTTTGCGTTCTGTAATGTAGCGGTTGGACAATTCTGCTGCGGCTATCAATGCTTCATCCAATATCTCAATTTTGTGATAGACTTCATATTTTTCCTGAATCCCTCTCAATATGGAGATGGTATCTTCTACGGGAGGTTCATCAATGTAGACTGTCTGAAACCGTCTTACCAAAGCTTTGTCTTGTTCAAAATATTTTTGATACTCATCTAAAGTGGTTGCTCCAATAGTACGTATCTGTCCCCTGGCCAGCGCTGGCTTAAGAATATTAGCTGCATCCATGGCCCCTTGTCCTCCGCCAGCCCCGATTAAGGTGTGGATCTCGTCAATGAACAGAATAATTTCTCCATTACTACTATCGACTTCTTTAATTACTGCTTTAAGCCGCTCCTCAAACTCACCTTTAAACTTGGCACCTGCGATCAATCCGGCAATATCCAATGTATAGATTTGTTTAGTGGCTAAATTTTGAGGTACGTCTTTTTTAACTATTCTCCAGGCTATTCCTTCAACAATCGCTGTTTTACCAACGCCCGCATCACCCACTAAAATTGGATTATTTTTTTTCCTCCGTGAAAGAATGTGTAGTATCCTTCGAATCTCCTCATCTCGTCCAATAATTGGATCCAGCTTACCCGTTTCCGCCGCTTCATTCAGATTGATACCAAATTTTTTCATTGCATTGTATGAATTGTCGGTATGCGGATCGGTCACCTTGCTGCCCTTTCTCAATTCAAATATTGCATCGATCATATTTTTCTCAGTGACCCCCTGATCTTTGAGTAAGGTAGCCGCCTTATCCTTTCCTTTTAAGATCCCAAGTATCAAGAGCTCAACAGAAATATATTCATCCCCGAATTGCTTGAGCTGCTTTTTTGCTCTTGCCAATGATTGGTTGGCTTCATTGGTCAGGTATTGTTTATCTGCCCCTTTAACTTTAGGGTAAGCTTTAATCGATGTGTCCAGCGCTTTAGTTAAACCCGCTATGTTCACCCCCATCTTCTTGAGTAAGAATTCAGAGATACTGGGTTCCTTCTCAATGATGCCTTTAAGTAAGTGGACTGTATCCACAGCTTGTTGTTCGTGATTCGCAGCTATCTTTTGTCCTGCCAGAATACAGTCTTGTGCTTTTATGGTGAAGTCGTCGTAGGTCATTTTTTAGAAAGGTTTTCTTTTTATAAATGGTTGCTAAGATAATGATTTTAGAAAGGATAAAGTTTTAATAAAACAATGTATGGAATAAAAATATTTCAATATTATATTTGGAAAAATGTTGCATTCCTGCCTTGATTTCTCCAATTACGATATGGCTTAATATCTACTGCTTTCAATTAATAAATCCTTCCTACCGGATACAATCTGTGCGTACTTTCATAATGGGGAGATCGTTTGTAAATAAAATCCAATTGAGCCCTGGCATTATCTTCTAAATCAGGATTTTTGGATTTTTCTTCTTCTAAAGCTTTTTTAAGGCTAGGATCATTACGAAGCAGTTCTTCAGCAGTCTCTTCGAACACATAGCTGGAAAAGTATTCCTTTTGCATCAGAATTCCGTCAAAAAAATTCCAGGCAAAAAAAGAATCGGGAGCTTCTGGTTCGAGTGTCTCTATTATATAGCGGATAGCTGGTTGCGCCACCTCAATCATAAAGTCGCCTTTATAAAAAGATCGTTTGATCCGCTTGGTTTCTGTTTTAACCTGCGTGTGTAAATAATGCCCCTCATAAGGATTTTGGCTGGTCTTAAAATCTGTGATATAATAGAAATCAGCTTCAAGGATCGTGTCTTGTCTCAATCGATTCATGCGCACACCATTTAGTTGTAGACGTCGAATAACCGATTCATAGGCCTGAGGTAGTATATAATATTGAGGTGCCTCGACACGCTGGACAATCTTATAATGATTGTAAAGTGGAACATGTTTCTCGTAAGGATCATCATGATCAAAATATCTTCTGGGTTTTCCAGTTACGTTACTTTCCTTTTCTTTAGCCGTATACCCTTTGAACAATAAAGAATCCTTCTGAGAAAAATCCAATTGCCACTGAATTGGAAAGCTATCTTGTCGCAAAAAAGAATTTTTAGCCAAGGTGCGTGCTTGTTGGATAGCCGCTTTCTGTTCGTGCATAGATTTAAGCATGCTTCTCATCAATGCATAAGTACCTCGCACTCGTTGATCAAATGGTTTGAGCATATGCGCTTCAGAAATAAATGAAATGGTATTGTGCAAAGTAGCATAACCCGAACTATAGCGAGGTAAATCGAGGAAACCCGCAATACCTTGATCGGGTGTACTTCTCACATTAACGTAGGTACTCATTAGATAAGGGGTGCTCTCCATTTGACTAAATAATGAAGGAAGTAATTGACTCTCTACGTAACTACTGATAGGTGGCGTTGCTTTATCTTTTTGGCTAGAGATTAGCGTCATGACATATGGATAATCCGCACCGTTGGTCGTATGATTATCTAAAAATACATCCGGATCTAGCCGGGTAAACATTCGAGTAAAAGACAAGGCATTCTTTGAATCACATTTAATAAAATCCCGATTCAGATCCAGGTTTTTTGCATTGCCTCTAAATCCGTATGCTTCAGGACCATTTTGATTAGCTCTTGAAAAACGATTCCGGTTGAGCACCCCGCCAATATTATAAACTGGAATAACAACCAGGACCACACTATCTAGTAAAGGGGAATTATTTTCAACCAAATCTCTAACCAACATCATGGAAGCATCAATACCGCAAGGTTCTCCGGCATGTATCCCATTATTTATTAAAAAAATCAATTTTCCTTTTGCATGGATGGAGGCTGGTTCAAAGTCTCCATCTTTGGAGATAGTAACACTATGAAGTGGTTTCCCCACATCCGTGGTTCCTATAATCTCCATATGAACAGCCTTATGTTGATCGGCAAGTGTTTGATAATATTTAATTATTTGATCGTAATCTGCCGAGGTGTGACCATTTTGCTCAAAAGGGGTCATATTTTGGGCTCCTAAAGAAATATCCCAAAGCCAAAAGAAAGTAATTAGTAGGATTCTTAGGTAAAAAATGAAAGAAGATTTATTCATTTAATCTTTTTTTTCTATTTATTTTTTCAGTCGATAAACGTT
>JAHEJC010000489.1 GCA_024639065.1 Lewinellaceae bacterium
CCTTGCCAATATAGGACCAATAAGCAGTACCGAACCTCGAATTTTCTGGGCATTTTGTTGAAATTCTTGAGAGGCGAAAAATCCAAGATCAATTTCATCAGCCTGAAAAGCATATTCTTCCTGGCCTAACCGTTCCACCTTCACACCGAGACCTTCTATAAGTCCAATTAGATTTCTTACATCTATTATATCAGGGATATTTGAAATGATAACTTTTTCCGGGGTGAGTAGAACTGCGCAGATTACCTGAAGTGCTTCATTTTTAGCACCTTGGGCAACTAAATTCCCTTGAAAGGATTTACCCCCTGTAACTACAAAAGACTCTGATGCCATAACTGTAAAAGCTTTTGCTATTCAGAGACAAATATATTAAAACATTTTACAATATAATCGTAATAATTAACTAGTATCTTTTGCGAGACCGATTGCTTCTACCACGACTACTGTCTTTAGGTCTTTTGCGCTTACGGTGTTGATGCTGGTCTTTATTGTGATTTTGATGAGGGCCTCGATTTTGGTAAGTTAGAAAATCTAATACAACTGAATCTTCAGCTTGAATTTCTCCTCCAGAAATAGTAACAAGATCCGTTTTGATTACTTCATCATTCACGTAATGTTCTCTATTCCAGTTTTTGTAGGCCATTTTCATGTATGAACCAATCACATTGATAAATGCTTTTTTCTTCTCTGGATCTTCCATAGCTTTGGCTTTCTCAATTAGCGCCATCACATTATTTCCATAATGTCTAAATCGTGGATTTCTTTGAGGGTATTCAACTTCATACAGTTTCTCAACTGTATTTTCAGGTGTAGGTATTTCTCCAACGATTGGAATGATCCCCTCTAAATCGTACTCAGCAATCATATAAAGGTGTTTCCATAATTTTGCGCGATTGTCAAAATTATTTCTTTCCTGATAATCTACTAGATACATCAAATCAACAATCCTTTCCGCATAGGCTTGTTTTTCTTGTGGATCTTCTATAGTGCGCAGGAAATCAACCAGGTTTTGGACATGTCTTCCATATTCTGGAAATTTAAGTTTTTCTCTTGTTGAATTATACTCCATTATTATGGTTTTAAAGTGTATACTATTTCTAATTTGGCCGGAAACGAACTATTTCCAGGCCCATTTAATATGACTCGGCTTGCATCTTCTGGACTGGGGTGGATACCAATTTCAATCTTATTATCCACTTCTCCATTTATCATTCTTTGAAGATGTGTACTGAGACTAAGCTCATAGCTAACCGAATTTTCATTCTGAATTTTATATCCTCCAGAGACTGGGTCAATAAATCTAGCATCATTAAGGACAGGGAAAACATCATTGGTCCATATCAGGTTGCCCTCCGTGTTCCGTGTAAAAGTAATCAATTGATCTGAAGGAGAAAAAATATTTTCTTCTTCTGGCAAATTTGCTTGAGTAAGTATGAGTGCCGCTTTGTTTATAATTATACCTTCTGGCAAGGTTTCAAGGTTATTGATGGTAATCTCAGCATTAAATCCATTTAGAGACTGTAAAAAGATTAAACTATCACCAAGAACCGGATCATTGATGAATGACTCGACTTCAGCTCCGCTATAGTTATGCTCAACATAGATGGTTCGTTTATTGAAGTTAGATAAGTCAAAATCATATCTTCTGGTATCTTCATTTCTTTTATAATATACGCTCAATCGAGTGATGGAAGCATCCATATTAAACGAAATAATCCCCTCGGAATCATCCGACATTTTTATCCGCAAACCTTTAAAATAATCTCCAAAAGCTGGAGCAGTAGTAAAATCAGTAGTTGTATCCAGCACAATTAATTCATTTCCAAATTCAGTCGATAGGGGAATTCTTAAATGAGGTTGATAGGTTGTGGTATCGACTAAATCTCCTACTTGTGGTTCCCCAATTATTACTGGATTAATCCCATCCAATTTAAAATTTTCAATACCCCCAAGTCGATCACCGATTTCATACTGTTGATCCGAATAGGTTGTGGCATCAATGACCATATCTTCAGTCACACGATGCACATCGATACTAAATGTTTTATTTGTATCGATTGCGTAAAATCCTAGCGTGTCGAATGCAAGTGTCAGCACTACTGAATCTAATGTTGATTCTATAAAGTCTGGCTCCCTGGAAGTAATAGCCATCTGAGTATATATGTAAGATTCTGTACTTCCATAAATAGGATCCTCCATATTACCACAGAGGAACGAACGAATCACGGTCTGACCTATTCTATAGACCAATAATGAATCTGTTCTTTTTGTTATCACATCAAGATCTAAGGTATCTATAAATCCAACAGAAATCTGGTCATCTTCCAAGAATTCAGCACCAATGGTGGAGGGTTGATTGCAACTTAAAAGGAATATGAAAACTATTCCATAGAAATAAATATATTTCATTGGTTAATTAGCTCTAAGTACTGTTTGTGGAATAATTATGACATTAACTCTTTATAGAAATTTAGATAAACTGACAAATAACCTTCTTCATCAACAAACTCTAGTTTTGGTTTATCTAAATCATTAATCGTCTTTGAAACAGTATTTTCAATCTTTTCGCTGCCTAATATAACTGCATCAGCATAATTTATAGCGCCTTGGTCTAAATTGATACCCTTCCCGTTTTGATAGGCGTCAAGTTTTTCAGCTTCAAGGTTGTTGATCGCTGCTTTTGTGAGAAAATTCTTTTCTATATTTTTCGGGATATTCTTTTGATTATAAACTGAATAAATGACCTTGGTATCCGTAAATAAGGGTTCATGCCCATAAGCCGTTTTCAAATAAAGTGGTACTAAGCTAGTCATCCATCCATGACAATGTATAATATCCGGTGCCCATCCAAATTTCTTAACGGTCTCAATTACTCCTTTACAGAAAAAGACCATGCGATCCGTATTATCATCATAAGGTTTACCTTTTTCATCATTGAAGATGTATTTTCTTTTAAAGAATTCATCATTATCTAAAAAATAAACCTGAAGCCTGGCTCCGGGTAGTGAAGCAACTTTTATAATCAATGGATAATCATCGTCATCCACAATAATGTTCATTCCTGACAATCGAACAACCTCGTGAAGACGATGTCGCCTTTCATTTATTGTACCAAATCTAGGCATCAATACACGTATTTCCATACCTTTTTCATGGGTATATACAGGTAAAGATTTAACTAATTCTGATATTTCAGAAATTGCTGTATATGGCTGCATTTCCTGCGTTACAAACAGGACTCTTTTTTTACTCATAATCCGCAAATGATTGTTATTCAACGAATAAAGGGTTGCAAAGGTACAAAAAATTAATGGCTTTTCATACATGCTTTCGTTAATCAAGTCTTAAATACAGAAGCCTGATCAGTCGGTTATTCGAAGACAATGGACTTACGTAAATGTTTAATCGAATTCTGGACTATTGAGATTGAGGTTATAAATAATTTCTTTTGGTATCGTATTTGCTTTGACCCCGACGAGACTGAACAAGTTGATCTTTTGTTAGCTTGATATTGAAGAGAAGTGTTAATCCCAGTTAGTTGTAGAATTAAATAAGTCGTTGTCGATATTTTTGCTTTACAAAAATCGACTGAACACAAATTTGCAAGGGTCTTATTAGGTGGCAATCAGCCGCATTAGCTCAGCGCATAAGAGGGCGCCATAAGTACCAACCGCATAGCCCAGTACTGCCAATAATACGCCAACAGGAGCAAGTGAAGGACTGAACGCGGATGCTACGACAGGTGCTGACGCGGCTCCTCCTACATTGGCCTGACTACCAACCGCCACAAAGAAAAAGGGTGCCTTAATTATCTTAGCCACTAGCAGAAGTAGTGCTGCGTGGATGATCATCCACACAAATCCAACGGCAAATAATCCCAAGTTATCAAACACCTCCCCTAAGTCCATTTTCATACCAATTGTAGCCACCAAAATGTATATAAAGACAGTGCCCCATTTAGATGCACCTAATCCTTCCAAAGCTTTGGCTTTCGTAAAAGATAATCCAACGCCAAGAGTGGTTGCAACAACCACAAGCCAGAAAAATCCCGATAATAGTGAATCCAAACCAATTGCAGAAAATGTTTCTTCATATCTCATCATAAATGGGGTGATCGAATCGCTAAATATATGAGCTAAAGCTACACCACCAAAAGCTACAGCCAGTAATATAAATAATTCCGTAAGGTTTGGATTTTTCTCATTAGCTTTTCTGTAATTTTCAACTTTTATTTTCAATGCTTCAATCGCACTGGTATCCGCTTTTAACCATTGATCCAATCGCTGGGTAATATTAGCACCATATAATAAAAATCCCATCCAAATATTCGCTACAACAATATCGACCACCAACATGGTGCCAAATAGGTCATCACCTACTTGATAGATTTCTTTCATCGCGGTCTGGTTGGCACCTCCTCCTATCCAACTACCAGCAACTGTGGATAATCCCCTCCAAACATCATCTGCCCCAGATGAAAGTATATTGGGCGCAACATTTAAGACAAACAAAAGTGCAATAGGTCCACCAATTACAATACCAAGCGTGCCCGTTAAAAACATAATGATGGCTTTAGGGCCAAGATTGGAAATAGACTTTAAATCAATGCCC
>JAHEJC010000490.1 GCA_024639065.1 Lewinellaceae bacterium
CGGAGAAAAAGACATTTTGGGCGATACCACGAGTGGTGAACCATTCAAAGGTAAATAATGATTCGGCACAATGGTTTCATAAATGACCCAGGAAATATCCTCTTGATTTGTATCATAATTTCCTTTTAAGATCACAATAGAATCACCTGAATTAAAACCATCGTAACTTGCGCTTACCGTCCAAAACTCATTGGCTTTTCCCTGACAAAGTCCCCAAAGAGCAAGGTCGGGTCACTATTATCAAATACAAAGTGCTCAGTTGAAATTATTGGAGGCATTGTGGATACTTCCCCCGCTCCGGATACCAATCCATACCAGCCGCTGTTTGTGGTGGGCCCAGATATATAAATTTTTCATCCAATGGACCACTTATCCCTCGCGGATTCAATCCTACCATATGGGGGTATCTACCTGCAAATTTGTTGGTTGTATTTAAGGGCCCTACATCTACATTAAAAGTCTTTCCGCCATTAATGGAAAGATCATATCGAAAAATACCAGAAGCATCATTGGCTCCACCCCAAATCGTCGAATCCTGGCGATGTATAAAAGCAACCAAATCAATAGCATCGTTGGCATAGACTTGATTTTGGGCCTCCCTAAGTATTGTATAAACATTAGAGGCTCTACCTAATTGTACTGGAGCTAATTGAGCTTGAAGCGGCAAACAAAAAATTAGTGAAATGAAAAATAGTACGATTCTACTATAGGTAAATGGGCGACTTTTTTGATTATAGGTTAGCCCAAATGAGGTGTTATCTGAACGGGCGTGCATAAGGTGTGTCTTTAGTTGAAATAGCTTTCTAAAAAAGGAATAAAGATACGAAATTTTAAAGTTGATTACAAGGAAAAAGGAGGCATGGGTGGGACCTCAAAATGAAATAATTGGTGTGCTGTGCTGATATAATATACTAAAGATCACTAAATGTATTATTAGTTAAATTAAAACAATAAAACCCTACCGAAACTCAGCAGGGTTTTTTGATTTTAAGTGATTATTCGATTATTCATCCGATCCACCCACACTCAGTGCTGGTACCAGCACCATCAGCTCCATTCCGCTATAATCAGCGGATTCATTCCACCCTTCAAAATATTCTCTGCGGTCTATACCAAACATTTCCTCGTACGTATCCCAGTAATTTCGATCTTTATCCAGAGAAGCCCAGCTGTCATGAAACCATATCATAGCCCATTCTCTTCCATCTCCAGATGGGGCCTGGTTGGACATAATCTGTAATCCCATATCCATATTCTTTTCAGTGTATAACTTAATATGCGTACTGGCAAGATGCCGGGCATTATTCCCTTTCTGTTGTTTGATATCAAAATAACGCACTTGAATCATTTTGGGTGCAAAGCCATCGGGCATGAAAGACATTCCGTCAAGCACTCTCCAAAACTCCATAGATCCCATTTCAGCATGAGGCACCACATTGGCTCTCCAATCGTCCATATGACCACCTGCTTCTATAGGGTTATCCATGTCCGTCCAGGTGAGAGGTCCTTTAACCCAAAGTAAACTTCCAGAATTAGGCCCTGAATTGATTTGCCAAACATTAACTGCCTGAGCACCTTCCTGATGAAATTTATCGTTGTGCGCTTTCAGCCCGGCTCGTAATTCTTGGCCGTGTTCATGTAAGGGCTTGAGTAATATGGTCTGGTACATCACATAACCATCATCCTCTTGCGCTCCCAGATTAATACCAATTAATAATGCTAATACAAAAAGTAGATTTTTCATAATATTAGGTTTTTTATTACTTGTTTAAAATAAATAACTGACAGAAGGACTTCTTATTCTATCCGCTCTCGCATCCAGTCGACCCGTTGTTTTACACATTCATTAATATGATTAAAAAAAGGTAGCCAGGTACCCGGTCCATGGACCTCTTCAAATTCTCCGGCGAAGTATCGGTTATTATCCCGATCACCCCATTTATCCATGGTAAAGATGATCACGGCGTCCTCTCCTTTAGCATTGGAATGGGCATTCCAACCAACAAAGAAATCTTCGTCTGCTCTTTTGGCCGCATACACTTCCTTCACCTTTTCGAGTAATTCACCCCATTGAGCTGCTTTACCCGATTCGAGGTCATACATCCAAACCATACTTTTGTTATTGGCTGGATCGAGTAACAATTGTGAACGATTAGTATCCGTATTCCAGTAAGTAGGTGGTTCGGCTGACTCGGTCATTGCGGTCACTTTAGCCCAATCGGCATCATGGGCCTCATCTGCAGGTCTATTGTCTAACGCCGACCAAGTAGTCGGTCCCATGATCCATTGATAATGCGCACCATATGGTCCATTGATGATGTATTGCAATTGGGCTTGATGCGGACCTTCGTCGTGAAACTTTGCATTGTGTGCTTTTACAGCTGCTTCAAAGGCATCTTCCTGGCCTGGATTGACTTTAATATTGATTACTTCCCAAAGGGTAGGGGTATCGCCTGCTTGACTCCAAGCCAATACCGGCATACAGAATAAAAGAATCAGTAATTTTTTCATTTGGTTAAAGATTTTGTTATTAAAAATAGTTCCTCCATAGCATGTAAAGCTTCGGTGCTAATCATAAGGGTAGGTACAATCTTTGAAAAGAGACAAGCCTAGAGAGAATAATAAAACCTTAGAAAGAGAGTTCGTTTTGAATTGATTTTGAATATACAAAATAATCTTTGAATGCCATAATCAGCTAAGCTCATTGGAAAGCTTCTTAAATTTAGAATTTATAATGTCACTGGATTCGCTGACCTCTATAACCTATACGTTAGTATGTATTTAAGCTTTTAATTCAAATCCGCACAACCACTTCAATTTTGATAGAATAAAAAATAAGCCTGTTAAAAACGATTAAGCTTAACAGGCTTATTTATCAATTTGTAACTTAATTATTTCCAGTGACTACTTTCACAATACGGTAAATCACTTCGGTACGACTTTCAGTAATTTCACTGAGCAGGTCCAATCCTTCAGTGGGGAATACCGCGCCCTCCGACCAGGTTGGAGTTAAGAGGTCGCCTAAAGTGGGATATACATCAAAGGACATGCTATTTGCAGGAACATTTGGACCCCGGGGATTAATAATCACTGCATTGCCCCAGGCCACCTGGGATACACCAGATTTCTCCATTTCAGCCTTGATAAATGGAGCCCAATGTTCTTGTTCAATCGATACAAAATCAGCAGGGGCTGATGACTTCCAAAAGTTGATTTTTATGTAATTAAAATCTTCAGCGGGATTAGCGGATGTGGCCATAATCATAGGATTAGTACGGACAAATGCCTGGGTCGTCACGGTGCCCATATCCCAGGTACTGATTTGATCTTCAGGAACATCTGGAAACAAGGCTGATGGATCCCACATGTCGCCCATATTCGCATTGATGTCCTTCATGGTATTTATAAATAGAAAATTACTTGAATTCGGTATATCATAACCACCCACTTTCTGCATGAGCGCCCAGGTTTGGAGGTTGCCTTTTTCTATTGCTTTTTCAGCGACCTTCGCCCAATAATTAGTTTCTCGATATATGAATTCGCTGACTTTGTCATCTGGGACATGCCTGAATTGAAAGACACTGATTTCTTGAGATTGAAGTTGACCAATGAATATTAGGCATAGCAAGGTAGTGAGCAAAAAGGTAAAACATTTTTTCATGGCAAAGTTTTGTGAAGATTAAATAATGAATAATATAATCATTTTAAGTTTGATGGCCTAATTACTTGAGAGTTGTTAAGCAGGTGGTTGTTCAGCATAAGACATTGATAAAATTTATTTGATGGATTAGATCTTATCATCAATTGATAATTGATGATTTAAAATTTCCAAGTAAACCATCACTAATCGTACATCTTATAAAAAATTCAGCTCCCTTTGGATTCAACGTTTCCTATCAATTGATTATATTTAAGATAACCAACAACCATCATGAAAACCAAGTTCACATTTCTTTTCTTTGTTACTGGGTTATTTTTTCCTCTATTCATAGATGCGCAAGAGCCAGAACAATGTCCTTGCGTTCAAACATTGTCAGCAGAAAAAGAGCTAATAACTGACAACCCATTTAACTCCTATTATAAAAGGTATAACCAAAACGGCAGGCTTACCCGCACTCGTTATCTTAAAGCATCTGCCAACATATTTGGAGTTGAATTGTACGAGTGTTATTACACGTTCGACTGGATTGAAAACGTGGCCAAACAAGCAGGTGGATTTGTTTCTTCAATAGATACCCTGGACCTGGGTAAAAGTATTCGTTATGGCTGGGAACCTCCAACTGGTGAGGAAGATTGTGGCATCCAATCATTTTTCTTCTTACTTAGAGATCCAGGATTCTGGGGTAACTACCCTTATGATTTTGACCGGGGCGAATGGGCTGGATATGCAGATGATGAATTTTTGGTATCGGCCATTTTCCGGGGTATTGAAACTTCGGATTTTGGCGAAGGCACCCTCGTGAGTGTTGCCCAACAAGGCATTGATATTTTAAAACCATTGGCTAAGTTTAGGGATTGTGGATTGAGAAAGCCCAATTTTGAAATTTATGATGCCAATCCTGAGTTTATTACTACTGGTATCTTTGGCGGAG
>JAHEJC010000491.1 GCA_024639065.1 Lewinellaceae bacterium
TGCTTGGTCCAATTGTTCTCCACAATCGCATCGCTTGGAATGAAACAGATCGCCCGTAAAACATTCCGAATGGATACGAACTACTACTGGTGAAAATGCATCAAACTTTTGGCTAACAATGGCAAAATGTGGTGCAGAGTCGTCTTCGTTTTCAGAATAGGCAATCATCTTAAATATGCCTTTTTCCATAGGGATAACTGCTGATGCCTGTGCTTTAAGTTTCATATTTAATGTATATACATTGAAAGTTATGAAAATCTATATTGTTTCCAACAAATAATTTACGTGTCGGTTCTATTTATTTATTTTTTCTTCTTGCATAAATATCACCGGATACTATATCAGGATCTCTCGAATTGATCCAATTTTTAAGCTGAATTGCATTTTTCCAAACTGGGAATCTATATTTAAAAGTTTCAGCGATTGAAAAATTATATTCGTATTGACCATTCTTTTCAATTTCATCTACACACTTTAAAACTCGACCCGGCAGATAGCTGAAAAATTCAAAAGATATATAGTCTGGCTTCGAATGTAAGGCTTTTAGCGCTTTCCACTCATAGTCTTCTATATCAAGTTTTATAAATCTGGGTAATCCAAATTCCTTGATTAAAGCGTCTAAGGTAGCGGTTTTAACAGATATTTGTTCGTCCCAAGCTACTTCAAAACTTGAATGATCGTTTATAGTGGATCGCCAATTATCATCGGCAAGGGTACTGACTGTTGGAGCTACTCGACTGATATACATTGGCTGCTCCTTTTCGCTATCGGCTATTGCCTTGGGAATAATGATGATATTTGGATTTTTCTTAAATTTCTTTTGTATGAATTTATAGAACACTGGGTTCGGCTCGATAGCTATTACTTTAGCCCCCAAAGAACTCAAAATCAGGGATTGTATACCTATATGAGCACCCACGTCAAAACAAAGATCTCCTTCTGAAATAAATGTCGCATAAAATTTACGTATCCGTTGACGTTTAAGCGGGTTTGAAAGATAGATGAGGTATGACCTCAAGAATCCAAATTTGGTTTTAAGCATTTCAATTATTCCCATAAATTTTCACTTCCAAGATATTCAAAAAGACGTTGATTATAAGTTTTAAAATAAGATTGTAGAAATTCAAGGCATGGGACTTTTGCAATTTCAGGAGCCTTATTGTATTTCTTAAAGTTTGAAATTTTGTATGGATCAATTCCCAGGAACTCGAATAACGACTGAAGGGTTTCTTGGCATTTATCTATGCTATTCAGTTCCATTGAAAAATGTATCATCACATTTTTAGATCCAAAAGCACGGATCCATCTAGTGATTGTTTTAATGTAGAGCGATGGGTAGATAAAAGGTGATTTATGACCTGAATTGATTTGATCTATTTCCCAATGGATCATTTCCTCAAATGGAAGTAATTTAAATGGCATCGAACGGCCTTCAGCCTTAAATCGTTCAAACATTCTGTAGTGGCTATAGGTGCGCTGGACCGGCTCTCTAATCAAAATAAGAATTTTGCAATTTGGAAGAAACCTGTTTACTAATTTTGGATCCCCTTCGACCAGTGTATTTGCACTTGCTTCGCCGGTAATCAAATTTTTTGATTGTTTTTGGAAGGAAATTTTTTCTTCAAATAATATTCCTTGTTCATCTAACTCAGGCCATGCCAAGGTTTCTTGCTGACTATCTTTTCTGGGAAAGTTTTTTAAGTACTGTTGAAACGAATTCTTATTTACCTCCATTGGTTTGCTGAAGAAATCTGGTTCTTTTAATTTCCCAGGGAGCACTTGAGGATGTTCACATAGATATCTATAGAGCGAAGAGGTCCCGCATTTACGTTCACCAATAATAAAGAAGGAGGGGATCATATGGTCTTGCTCGTTGTAGATCATTAGTTTCCTATTTGCCTATTATTATAAGGTTATTGTTTGTTAACTGTGACCAATTTCTAAAAAATTGGAACGCCTATCAGCTTCATATTCTTCTGGTATCTCAATGAAGGAATAAAATTAATGATTATGACTAATAAATTTTTCCGATCTTCGATGCTTGTCATTTTTTTAGATAAAGTACAAATTAGATTGGTAGTAAATTCATTCAAATTCTTCATATTAGTTAGCAGTATATTTGGCTGGTTACCCTTGCACCTACTTCAAGCCCAGTGCAACCCTTACACTGGGAAAGTCCAAAGCCCTCGTATAGCTAACTATAATATTGAAGTGGATTTCGATCATGAAAATAAACAGATTGAAGCAAATCAAGTGGTGACCTGGCATAATCCGTCGCCGGATACCATCAATTTCCTGCAATTATATATGTATATCAATGCATTTAAGGACTTTAATTCTACCTTTTTAAAAGGCACTGATGGTCGAATATTTGGAAGAGATTTTAAAGCTTGGCCCAAAGAAAATTTTGGATGGATAGTTATCAACCAGGTAATTGATTCAAGAGGAGATGATCTTACTGCTCAAATGAAATATATCCAGTTAGATGATGGAAATCCTGATGATCAAAGTGTACTCCAGATTGATCTGGTCAAACCTATTTTACCCCATGATTCTATAATCTTACAAATGTCCTTTACAGAAAGGCTGCCTAGAATTCTGGTGCGATCGGGATGGGCTCCAAAGGATTATTTTGCCTTCTTACACTGGTTTCCTCAAATGGGCGTTTTCGAACAAAAGATCGATGGAACCTGGGGATGGAATTGTCATCAATTTTTTAGGACGACTGAATTTTTTGCTGACTTTGGCGTATACGATGTGCGTATTCATCTAGATGAAAAATTTATTGTTGGTGCTAGTGGTTGTGAGACCAATCGCAAAAACCATGGTGACGGAAGTCAGACTATCGAATTTCACGCGGAAGATATTATTGATTTTGCCTGGATAGCTTATCCTGAATTCGAAGAGTACACCGATCGATGGAATCATGTTTTTATGCGTACTTTGATCTCACCGGCACATGCTTCCTTAGCACCAAGATTTAACCTTGCCGTAAAACAAGTCCTGGAAGCTATGACCGGTTTAGTAGGTGAATTCCCATATCCAAGTATAACCATCGTAGATCCACCGATTCAAGGATTGAACTCTGGTTTTATGGAATACCCAATGCTGATCACGGTGGGATCATTTTATCAATTTCCAACAAATATTCGATCCATTGAGTCATTGGCTATGCATGAATTCTTGCATCAATATTTCATGGGAATTGTCGCCACCAACGAGAAAGAAGAGCCGTGGCTCGATGAGGGATTTGTAACTTATTTTGAAGATAGAATATTGGATGATATCTATGGGGCTAAAAAATCATACATCGATCTACTAGGTTATCAAACCGGAAACGCCGAATTTTCTCGTTTAGAATATACTGGTCTGGAGGATCCTGAGGAGTTTCCAATAGCTACCTTAGGATGGAATATAACCGGTGCCCGAAAAGGGATTATTTATGGTAAAACGGGTATCGTACTTAAAACCTTAGAAAATCTAATTGGACGACCTACCATGGACGAGATTATGCGCACCTATTTTCACCGATGGAAATTCTTACATCCACGGGGAAAAGATTTTATTGAAGTAGTCAACGAGGTGGTAAAAGAAGATCATGGAGACAAGTTTGGCGAGAATTTAAATTGGTTTTTTGATAGAACGGTTTATTCTTCCGCTTCTTGTGACTATAAAGTGAACTATATTCGGGATGATCAATTTGAAGTAGAACGGGTAGGCGACTTAATTTTACCAGTAGATATTGAAGTGACCTTCGAAGATGGCAATACCCTAATTGAATTCTGGTCTACCGAAGATCGGATAAAAGTTTTTTCTAGCGCATCCACTAAAAGAATAAAATCGGTACGCATAGATCCGGAGCAAAAAATTTTATTGGATTTAAATCTGAATAATAATAGCCTGACCACCGAACCATCAAAAATGACGTTTTGGAAGTACATAGCTAAAACTATTTTTTGGGCACAAAATACTTTTCAAACGCTAGGAATGATGCTGTAATGATAGAAGCGCTTAAATACGGAATCAGAGAAGGTTGGCATAACCGGAAGATCATTTATGTAGTCTATGCATTTCAACTGATTGCGGGTATCTTTATTGCTCTAACCTTCTCCAGGTTGATTAAGTCCACTATCTATGAATCGCTCGAATTTAAAAAATTGCTTATCGGCTATGATCATACCGTTGTCTCAGATTTTTTAAATAGTCATGCTGAATCCATATTAGCATGGACCCAGACATTTACCTTAACAGCCTTACTATTTATCCCTGCAAGTATCTACCTGAATGGGATTTTGTTACATCGATTAGTTAAAAGTGAACAAACGTTGAAAGCCTCTTTGCTCAGCGGTTGGAAGACTTATCTTCCTTTTGCGCTGGTAACATTTATTACGCTGATTTTATTAACTCTTTGGTCCCTGGTTACTTTATATCCGTTGATTAATTTGATCCAGAAAGTATTTGAAGGTCAACTTTCAGAACCCCGTTTATTCGTGTATTATTTGATTGGCGGATTAGCATTTTATCTGGGTGTGGTCCTGATTCTAAACTGGTCGGTAATTGCCCGAACTCATTATTTGAGAAG
>JAHEJC010000110.1 GCA_024639065.1 Lewinellaceae bacterium
CAAATTTCAACACGCTTAGCCATATTAAAGAATGTTGGTGCATTGCATAAAATGGCTGTCGGTATTGGGTTCTTTGCTTTTTTGGTGATTTTACCTACAGCCTTTATGGGGATGTATGGAGCAGTCGTTTATCCGGATGCCACCACCTCAGAATTTTTGAATAAAACGTTTGTCGCTGACCAATCTAGTTTTGTTGGAGCGTTAGTTATGATCGGTTTGGTTGCAGCCGCTATTTCAACTTCCGACTCACAATTGTTTGCTTTGGGAGGTGAGCTCCGTTCGATCTTAAAAGGAGAGGATAAAAAAATGGTTGGGTATGCACGCATAAGTATCTTCCTGTTTGCTATTATGGCGTTGGTATTTTCATTAATGTCCTCGGATGAGTTGGTGCTATTGGCCAGGACTAGTTTTGCCGGAACATCTTTGTTGGCACCTATGATTTTTGCAGGGGTCTTTTATCCACGCGCTCAAAAGCTTACTTTTATTCCAGCAGCTACCCTTATCGCATTATTTGTATTTATAGGTTCAATGATGGATTGGCTTCCAAATCAATTGGGTGGAATTAGAATGGATTTAATTTTACTTGCGGTACTGGCAATCTTGACCCTTGGAGCTATTCTATTGGATAAATCAAAAGAACCCTGAGGAACCTAAACCCTAAACTTATCAACCTCTAAACTAAATGAAGATTCACTCCAATCTTGTTGACATTTACAATAAACGAATTGATCCAGCTGAGATAATTGTGCAAAACGGGATTATTCAAGATATTCAAAAAGTCAAAAAACCTGCTCAGGATTATATTTTACCAGGCTTCATCGATGCACATATTCATATCGAGAGTTCTATGCTTACGCCATCTCAGTTTTCCAAAATGGCCGTACGATTTGGAACGGTGGCTACCGTATCGGATCCTCATGAAATTGCTAACGTGTTGGGCGTAAATGGTGTTCAGTACATGATAGACGATGCCCGTCATACCCCATTTAAGTTTTTCTTTGGAGCACCTTCCTGTGTACCCGCAACGGGATTTGAGACAGCTGGGGCCACTATTGATTCAAATGCTATTAAAATATTGCTTCAAGATCCGGATATCTGGTATCTGGCTGAGATGATGAATTATCCAGGAGTCTTATTCGAGGATAAGGAGGTTATGCAGAAAATTAAATATGCCCAGACCAATACCAAATCGATTGACGGGCATGCACCGGGTCTTGCTGGAGATGATGCGATCAAATATATTCAAGCTGGAATACAAACAGATCATGAATGTGTGACCTATAAGGAGGCCCTTCATAAACTCAAACATGGGATGCAAATTATAATCCGGGAAGGAAGCGCTGCAAAAAATTTTGATGCCCTAATCGGACTACTAACTGATTATCCTGAATCAATCATGTTTTGTTCCGATGACAAACATCCCGACGATTTATTGGTTGGACATATTAATCAATTAGTGGTTCGAGCAATTCAAGACGGCATCCCTTTATTCCACGTTTTAAGGGCGGCTTGCCTAAACCCGATCCTTCACTACAGTATTCCGGTGGGTAGCTTAAGAAAAGGAGATCCCGCTGATTTTATTTTGGTAAATGATCTCCATGAATTTGAAGTAAAAGCAACTTATATTGAAGGACGGGAGGTATTCACTCATGATCGAGTTACCTTTGAGGTTCCTCCAGCTAAAGTTGTAAATAAATTTTCGCGAAAGCCTATTAGAATAAAAGATATTGATTACAAGATCCGATCAGAAAATATCCGAGTCATAAAAGCAATTGATGGATCATTAGTTACGCTATCAGAAGTATTTCCAGCATCATCCATCACCGATTCTAGTAAAGATGTGCTTAAAATAGTAGTGGTTAATCGCTATTTCGATGTGCAACCAGCTATTGCCTTTGTAAATGGGTTTGGAATAAATAATGGAGCGATTGCTTCTTCAGTAGCTCATGATTCTCACAACATTATAGCCGTGGGCACAGATGACGACAGTTTGACCAATGTAATAAATTTGGTAATCAAAGCACAGGGTGGGGTGGCGTGTGTTCATGATGGCCTAGAAAAAATCTTGCCGTTACCTATTGCTGGTTTGATGAGCCCACTACCCGGGGACGAGGTCGCTAGATTATATGAAAGTATTGATCTAATGGCGAAACAAACTTGCGGATCAACTTTAAATGCACCCTTCATGACTTTATCCTTTATGGCTTTGTTGGTTATTCCTTCGTTAAAGTTGAGTGATAAAGGATTATTTGATGGAGAGTCGTTTAACTTTGTGGAAATAGAATTATAGCTTCATGGTGTACTTAAATAAAACTATATTGAAATGACATGCATTCCAAAATTCAGTCCGTTTATACTTGCCCTACTATTCACATGTAATTTGGTCGCTCAACAAAAAGATTATTACGAATTGCGTATATATCACGGTAGCTCTGATGAGCAAATTTCACGTATTGATAATTATCTGCAGCATGCATTTCTACCGTTAATACATAAAAATGGGATTGATCAGGTAGGGGTATTTAAACCCATAGGACAAGACACAGCTTCCCAAAAGAAGATTTTTGTACTATTTCCTTCAAGAAGTTTGGAACACCTAGCGAAGATAAGTGACGAAATGGTATCAGAAATGGAGCAAAAAGGAAATGGTGGAGCCTATCTGAATACGGCTCATGATCAGCCTGCCTATGATCGAATAGAAATCAATTGGCTTAGAGCATTTTCCCATCATCCAAAATTGAATGTTCCAAAATTAGCTGGACAATTAGATGACCATGTATTTGAATTGCGCAGTTATGAAGCCGCTTCGGAAACACTCTACCGGAAGAAGGTGGACATGTTCAATGCTGGGGGTGAGATTGATCTTTTTGAATCATTGGGTTTCAACGCTCTTTTTTATGCAGAAACCTTGGCTGGAAAGAATACACCTAACCTCTGGTATATGACTTCACATGAAAATATGGAGTCCCGGGAAAAGAATTGGGATGCTTTCCGCAATGATCCTCGTTGGGATAAAATGAAGAACATTCCCAAGTATCAAAATACGGTATCGCACATCGACCTCTATTTATTGAAAGCAACTGGGTATTCGGATATAAAATAGGTAAACGATTAACGGTCAAAGGCAAATGGTTAAAACCAGATCGATTTATGATCCGTTGATAACTGAAAATTTTGGTACCTAGATTCAGAATCTAACTAGCTTTCTTGTATAGTATCAGATACAAAAATCCACTAACCGCGGCAAGCCGCAATTAAGATCTGCTCTGATAGAAAGTAGTTGGGTGGCTATTCGACGTGACTTAGAATTATTAATGAAATACGAAACCCTATAGAAGGCAGGAAAATCCCCGCCCTGAATGACTGTTTCATCAGTCGGGCAGGAAGGGCTGTATTATTTTCTTAACCTGCCTTCCAAGGAACGCAAGCAGGCGCGAATAAAGCGCTGAAATCCTAAACTAAAAAAACTCGCTTTAATCATTTGCTTTTTACTCAATCTTCTTCGCACATAATTTTTCTTGTCTTGATTTTTGGCCTCATCTCAGCTCAAACACTTTTGGTTCTTAACACCTGCCCGACCTGAAATCAGTCAGGCGGAGATTTAAGTGCTTTATCCACTATAAATAATTATGCCCGGTCCTTTAGACATAAAATGAAGTCGTAAATCAAATAGAATGAATTGATGTAAACGTTTTAACAAAGCACCTGAATTGTACTGAATCGAAAACACACAATGATTTGTCAATGACCTAACCACCAAATTAACCTCCTCTGCCAAAAGAGCGTATGCGGGCTAGGCCTGGCGGAATAGTGGGATGTGGGAGCCAGCTTGAGGGAGGGAATTTTTCCGCCTAGCGTTTTGCCTACTTTTGGGCAATGCAAAAGTAGGGAAGAAAATATTGCCAAATGATCAAGAAATAAATTTTTATGAACATAAATTGATAAATTCCGTATAGCTTAAAAGCTTGCTAAGAAACAAGCTTTTACATCCATTCTATGGATAAACAGCATTCATTTCTTAAGAACACTATAAGTCCTAAAACAGCCCGAGTTCCCTTTGTTCGTAATTTCCCAATCGAGTCCGGTTCGATCTGTATTGACCACCAGCTTTTCACAGCCTGTCCAGGAAGGTGAACATAAAGTAATTTCCGCATCTTTAATTTCATAGGTGCCTTCTGCAGGATCTTGGGTAGAGGTTGTGAACCCTCCATTGATTTCTGTATCGATCCAAAATTGTTTAAAGGTGCCGTCACTCTTTATTTCTAGATTGTAAGAAAAACAAAGGGTCTTGCTACCATCTGGATAACAGAAATTCCGATCTGAGTCAGCTGGCCATACTCCATTATCACTGCTTTCTTCACACTGTGAATAGGTGATGCTTACAGCCTTGTAACTTCCGATATAGTTGAAATCAACCTGGTCACAGAATTCACCAGTCCATCCCACATCACATGCGCAGGATCCATCCTGACAATCTCCATTTACGCAGGAAACACCCTCGCAAGGATCATTACTACATGAAAAGACAAGCATTAATAATGTGGTGCAGAGAAATAGGCATTGTTTCATGGTTATTATTTTTTTGATAAATCAAAAGTAATTTAGCTGGCAAGTCAAAATACTATACCTAGGGATAGTTTTTTGAGGTATCGAAGAGTGGAGTATCAGAAAATAGATGTCAATTATAAATTTCAAGCTTGGCCATTTCCAAATAATCCATGGCCCATATTTATCAGATCTTCACTATATTCCAATTCATTTTTAAATCTTAGCTCAATGAAACCAAAATTCTTTCTGACTATTTGCTTCCTTATTTTTGGATCGGTTATGACTATTGCTCAAGACGCAAGCACTATCGCACAAAAAATTCTGGATCAACAAAACGTCCATTGGAACAATGGAGACATACCCGCTTTCATGCAGACTTATTGGAAATCAAAGGATCTTCAATTTTTAGGTGCCTCAGGGTATACCAAAGGTTGGCAAGCAACGCTGGACAATTATTATAAAAGGTATCCCAGCAGACAAGCGATGGGTAAACTGACCTTTACACTACATGAAGTAAATCAACGGACTAAAAAAGTAATTTCGCTGATCGGCCAATTTCATCTCGATAGGACAGGTATGGAAAATCTGGACGGTTATTTTATGTTGATATTACAAAAAATAAAAGGTAAGTGGTTGATTGTGGCGGACAGTACCCATTAAGGACGTGTCCGCTGTCCGGTGTCCGTATACCGATGAAAATCTTTTGCACACCTTGATCTTTAATCATTCCATTAACCATTGACCTTTTTATCCAAATTGTTCTATTTCGTTTTTATTTCATATATTAGTTTGTCTTTACGTCATAATGACATTAAGTATAAATAATTTTAAACCAATCATGACCCCATCTTCTTTCGAGGCTATATATATTAAATATTATGCTGGCTTGATGACCTATGGGAAAGTCATAACGGTTAACAAGCAAATGATCGAGGATGCCATCCAGGAAATTTTTCTAGACTTTTGGAAAAACAATCATGACCTGGATTCAAAACATTCACTTGAAAATTACTTATTCGTTTGTTTTCGAAATCGATTGATTAAAAAATTAAATTCATTCAAAATCGTCGAGCTAAAATTTGATATTCCTGATACAAAAGACACGAATCCATATTTAGCCTTAGAAGAAACTTTGGGAATTTTCATCAATCAATTACCCACACATCAAAAAGAAGTGATCTATCTCCGATATTATAAGGACAAATCTTATCAAGAGATTGCAGATATCCTTGGGATAAAATATCAAGTGGCTAGAAATTTCTCTTATCGGGGAATTAAATCATTGAAAGATATAGTCCTATCGTATAAAAATGAAGGCCTTTCTAAGGCATTATAACCAACATAATTTTAACTTCTATAAAATATTTTAAAATTTTGGGTTACAAAATGCGAACCAGGACCTCCTCCTATTAATATCGCATTAAATTCTATGAAAACTGAAGATTACAGTGATTTTTCAATTGAAGAGCTGATAGATGACTCCTATTTTAGATGCTGGGTCAAAGAGCCAAATTTGGAAAACGAAAATTTTTGGAAATCTTATCTTCTTGAACATCCACACCAGGAAGAAAAAATTTTATTGGCGAGAAATTTATTGTTGTCAATACAAGATCATTTTGGCAATGAACAAAATATGATTGAACCTGCCCAGGCTAAAAGATCATTCCAAAATATTGTAAAGGACTTACCTCCAAACCATAAGTTAGCCAGGAGCAAAAGAAAACTAATTGGTTGGTCAGTCGTTGCCAGCTCAGTTTTAATTTTAGTTATTTGTTTGATCTTCTGGGAAAATATTACACCTGAACAACTTGTCTATACTACTGGTCACGGCCAACGCATGGAGCTTATTTTACCTGATTCTTCAACCGTGCAATTAAATGCAAATTCTAAATTGACTTATGATAATGATTCCTGGATTACGGATGAGGCAAGGGAGGTTTTAATAGAGGGAGAAGCATTCTTTTCGGTAAGAAAAAAGCAAGCTGTCACAAAATTTATTGTACATGCAGGAGATTTAAAAATATCCGTAATAGGTACAGAATTTAACGTTCGTGCCCGAGACGAAAAAGCACAAGTTGTACTGGCAGAAGGTAAAGTTGAATTGACAGTTGCTGATCAGCATATTGATATGAAACCAGGCGATATGATATCATATTCCAATAAACAAAGAATAGTAGAATCCAAAAAAGTCCAAGCCTTAGATTATGCAGCCTGGAAAGACGGTATCACCGTATTTAATAATTCGCTTTTAGAGGTTACCAAAGAATTAGAAGCACTATTTGGAGTTAGATTTATCTTTAAAGATAAGTCAATAATGAATCGACATATACAGCTTTCAGCACCAACCGATGATATCAATCAAGTTTTAGAAATTCTCTCTCTAGTCTATAAAGATGAAATAGCAATTGATAAAGTAGACCACGAAATATTCATAAATATTCCAAAGTAATTATGAAAAAAATTGACTTTTTAAACCGAAGTTTTTGGAGGAGGACACTACTCATTTCATTTGTGATAAGTAGTTGGATTGGTCTGAACAGTCAACAAGTTGCATCAATTGATCGACTTATTGAAATAGAAGCAATGAATGTGTCCAGTATTCCACTTTCAGATGCTCTTTTAGATTTATCCGAAAAATATGACGTGTATTTTAGTTTTGATGTCAACTTAGTGAAAGATTACCAGGTAGCTAATTATCCAGATTACCAAAGCCAAATAAATAACGAACTCAAGGAGCTTTTATCCGGGACAGATTTAACATTCGAGAAAGTAGGAAGAAATAATTATGTCATATTTAAATCCCCCACGAAAACAGAAATAGAAAACAAAAGTAAATTAAATAATACAGTAATTAAAAAGGAACGAAGACTTCTAAAATCTGCAAGAAAACCTTTAAGTTTTGCGCCTGCTCAGGCACTGATCATCAAAGAAAGGAAGGAAGTGAAACCGCCTGCTGTTTTTGTGAACGGTGTGGTTTTGGATGAGTATGAGGAACCTTTAATTGGAGTATCGATTTCTTTGAAGAGCAATCCTGGAATCGGAACGATAACTGATATAGATGGTGCATTTAGCCTTGAACTACCTACCAATAATGAAGTATTAATTTTCAGTTATATAGGTTATAAGACTCAAGAGGTAGAGGTACAAGATGAGAAAGAAATTACCATTGTTATGGCTCAGGATCTGCAAACATTGGATGAAGTCGTGGTGGTGGGTTTTGGAACCCAGAAAAAGCGATTTACCACGGGAGCCATATCAAAAGTACGAAGTGAAGATTTGAAAAATGCGACTCAGACCACGGTAGAAAGTGCTCTGCAAGGTAAAGTCGCAGGTGTCATGGTCACGACTTCGGATGCGATGGCTGGTTCACCGGTTTCTGTCCGCATCCGTGGGACATCATCAATCGTAGCAAGTAGTGAGCCTCTTTATGTAGTCGATGGGGTACCCGTAGTTTCAGGTAACTTTTCTCATAATAACGCGAGTACTTGGAGATTAGCTACCGCTCACGAGTCCAATGCACTTGTTCAACTGAATCCCAACGACATAGAATCCATAGAAATTCTTAAAGACGCCTCAGCTGCTGCAATCTATGGTTCAAGAGGAGCCAACGGGGTAGTATTGATTACTACTAAAAGAGGAAAACAAGGAGCTACCAAATATGACGTGGGGTTGCAAAGTGGTTTTTCTAAAGAAACCAACCGGGTGGAGATGCTCAATGGTCCACAATATTTAGAGTTGGCCAAAGAAGCCTGGACCAATAGTTACAACGATGCGAGTGTGGACAACGATCCCAACAATGATACCCGCTTTGACATCGGTAATGACTATGCAAAATTTTGGAATGCCATTCTTCCTCCTGGTCTCACTAGAGAAGTGGCTGAGCGAACATCGACGGATTGGATTGACCATGCCCTGCAAAAGGGATATTTTCAAGAAGCTAATTTGTCAGCTTCAGGAGGTAATGACAAGACCCTTTTTTATTTAGGTGGAACTTATCGAGATGAACAAGGAATATTTGTAGGGAATAATTTTAAACGATACAATGCCCGTGTCAATTTGGATCATAATCCTACCTCATTTCTTTCTATTGGGGCTAGAGTTGCCTACACGGTAACGGACAGTGATATCATCCCCATCTCCTGGGCTGGTGGATTAGGAACAGCTCAAAGTCAAGCCCTTCCATTCTGGCCTATTTACAATGAAGATGGAACCTATTTTAATGCTCAGACCGGAAATAATGTAGTAGCAGAATTGGATAATACGGAAATGAATCAAAAAGGGACTTCGATCCTGGGTAATTTTTACGGGCAACTCAATTTTCTAGAAAACTTTTCGCTGCGATCAGAATTTGGAGTAAACAATATTTATAAAAAGGAATTATACTACCGGTCTGCAATCATCGAACCAGAGGCAATCTCAACCTCCGTATTATCAGAAAGTATAAACTGGAATACCAACAATATCATTTCATACTCAAACACATTTGGTAAACATGCTGTGGATGTTTTGGCCGGTATGAATGCTACCAAGAATACTTTTTTCTCCAACGTAATTGATGGAGAGACGTTTGCTAACCCAGCTTTAAAGAATCCGGAAAATGCAGCTATCCAGCGAGCTTCCGTTTTTACAACACAATTTAGTTTTCTTTCCTTTTTGGGCCGATTGAACTACCGGTTTAATGAGCGATACCTGTTGGGATTTAGTATACGTCGAGATGGTTCTTCGCGTTTCGGACCAGGGAATCGATGGGGTACTTTCCCAGCCGCTTCACTGGGTTGGATCGTTACCGATGAATCCTTTTTAGCGGATAAAGAGGTATTGACTTTCTTAAAATTGAGAGCCAGTTTTGGAATAACTGGTAATGCTGAAATTGGAAACTTTGAATATTTTGGATCTTTTGGAACTAACAATTATGTAGATTTACCAGGTATTGTTGTTCAAGAAATTGATAATCCGGATTTGGGATGGGAAGCCTCTGAACAATATGATATCGGAGTAGATTTTGGACTATGGGATGGTCGCATCGAAGGCGGGTTGGATTTTTACCTGAAAAAGACTACAGAGTTGCTTACGGAAATTGATGTTTCTGCATTGTCCGGAGTAGAGCGCGTGACCAGCAATATTGGCTCTTTGGAGAATAAAGGATTTGATCTATCCATTACTTCACATAATATGACTGGTAAGTTTAAATGGATAACCAATGTAAACCTGGGCTATAATGTAAACGAAATTACCGATTTGGGTGGAAAAGATTTTATTCCAGGTCAAGGATTTGGATTGGGGGCAATTAGTATAGGACAACCAGTAGGTGCTCGATACTTGGTGCCTTTCGCAGGTATCGCCATTAATGATATGGACCTGATTGTAACGGATCCCGATTCGGAGTCACCCAAAGAAATTCAGGTTAAAGGTGGCGAACAGCTCTTTATCAATCAATTTGGTGAAGTGACCAACATTATTGATCCGAATGACCAACAATTTGTGGGTAATCCCAATCCGGTTTGGATTGGAGGAATCACCAATTCTTTGAGCTATAAAAATTTTGACCTTAGTGTATTGGTGACATTTGCTACTGGGCATGATTTGACTAATGACGAACAGCGTTACCAGTTTACGGGTTTCGGATATGGATGGAATATGTGGACTTCAGCATTGGACCGATGGCAACAGCCGGGTGATCAGACGGGTATGCAACGGGTGACGTGGACTCCTGAGCGTCCTCACTCCACCAGGTATATGCATCCGGCAGGTTATGCACGGTTAAAAGATGTGACCCTGGGATATAATTTCCCTGGATCACTATTACGAAAATGGAAGTTAGGAAGTGTTCGATTGTATGCAAAAGGAACCAACTTAGCCACATTAACCGACTATCCAGGATGGGATCCGGAATATAACCGAAATGGAGCCGGCAATGTTGGTCAGGGTAAATCCTGGTTACCATCTCCTCAAGCCATGAGCGTATCATTTGGATTAAATGTAAGTTTTTAAAAGACTAGAAAATGAAGAATACACATCTGTTTATAAGTCTTACTTTCCTATTCTTGGTTTCGTCATGTGAAAAATTTCTGGAGTTGGAACCTGAAACCAGCTTGTCTAGTGCGGTCGCCTTTGACAATATCGAAGGTGTTGAAGCGGGATTGAATGGTGCGTACAGTATTATACACTCTGATTGGGTCGAACGCCAATATGTATTCGCGGAGTGCTTTGCTAGTAATGTCAGAGAAGTAAATTCACTGGGAAACTCTAATTACCAAGATGCATTAAGGCATGCTTCCTGGGTGGATCTTTTTAATACCTCCAACTATTTATGGAGAATGTCTTACCAGGTGATTGATTTAACTAACCAGGCTTTAAAGGCATTACCGCTTATAGAAGAACCTAATCAACAAATAGCTAAAGAGAAAAAACGCCTGACCGGGGAAGCCTTGTTTCTCAGAGGACTTCAATATTTTGTTTTGAATCGATTCTTTGCTCAGCCTCAGAATAATTTATCGATCATTCTACAACTGGAGCCATTTACTCCACAAGATATGCCGTTTAGGGCAACGATTGATGAGGTAAAAAATCAGGTACTGCAAGATCTAAGAGGTGCTGAAGTCCAGATGCAGGGAACAAATTCCAATAATGGGAGAGCCACCCTATGGGCGGTTAAAGCGTTGCTTGCACGGGTTTATTTTGAATATAAAGATTATTCAACTGCTGCTCAATATGCGGATGACGTTATTAATAATGGTGTTGTTGATGGGAGAAGACTTTCACTCCTTCTGGACGATTTGACTCCTCTATATAGTGCATCCATCACCGCTGAAAATATATTCACTTTTCTGGCTAATCCCAGAGACCGGGCAAATAATAGACTTTTTGAAATTTTTAGCCTGAGTAGCAGCGCAGTGGAATTATCAATAACCGATTCTTTTTGGGAGGTCATTGCAGGAGAACCGCAAGATATAAGATTACAACAGCTACATGAAGATTTTACCGTCGCTCATGCTTGCCACAAATATAATGATCGGGATATGAATATACCTTATATTCGCTTGCCGGAAATGTATCTTATTCGAGCGGAGTCGAGAGCAAATATGGATCAATTAGATGCATCGCTTACTGATTTAAATATCCTACGTCAACGAGCAGGATTAGAAGAGACCACTTATCAGGATAAAGCAGATCTCCTGAATCAAATATTTATAGAAAGAAGTCTTGAGCTTTCGATGGAAGGAGATAATTTTCATAATTTAAAAAGATTAGAAAGACCTATTGGTGGTTTTTCATGGGATGAGGCTAAATTTAAACTAGTGTTTTTCCTTCCCGAAAAAGAAGTACAATTGAACCCAAATTTGATTCAGAATGATATCTGGTAAATTAAGGAGTATTACTATATTGTTGGTTTTGGGGATTCCATTTTTGGGGTTTTGTCAGATGAGTTTTTCTGAAATTACACTTGATGCTGGTATTGATCACCATTACTTGGGTGTAAATGAAATGGGTGGTGGAGCTGCATTCTTCGATATGGATAATGATGGAGATGATGATCTATGGATTTCTGGCGGATTAAATAATGATGTACTTTATGAAAATGATGGTCAGGGAAATTTTTCAGATATAAGCTCAGCAGCAGGACTTAGATTTACCAATCGTATTGTTACTACGGGAGTTATCACTGGGGATATAGATAATGATGGATTTAGAGATGTCTTATTGATTACACACCGCGGATTTTCTAATACACTAATCCGAAACAATGGAGATAATACTTTTTCTGATGTCACACTTGATTCAGGGATAGATACGTATAAAGCTTATAGCTTGGCTGCGGCCATGGGTGACATCAACTTGGATGGATACCTAGATATTTATGCTGCCAACTACATTGAGAAAGATAAACTGAAATACGATGATACCGGCGATACAGTTATTGGTTTTGCTCATCAAGGACATGAAAACAAATTATATATTAATAATGGTGATTGGACCTTTACAGAAGCTGATGAAGAATTTGGTGTAGGCAATACAGGCTGCGCATTGGCAACTACTTTTTCTGATTTTGACAATGACAACGATCCGGACATTTTGGTGGCCAATGACTTTGGTGCCTGGATATCTCCCAACGCGCTATATGAAAATAATTACCCGGAAAATAGCTTTAACGATGCCAGCCAATTATCCGGAATGGATGTTGGAATATACGGAATGGGTATAGCCGTAGGTGATTATGATCAGGATCTTGATCTGGACTATTATATTACAAATTTAGGAAGAAATGTTTTGATGCAAAATCAAGGCAATGGAACATTCATTGATTATACTGAGGTCGCTGGAGTAGAAAATATATTTGTTCATGATAGTTCCCTGACCGTGGGATGGGGTACTGCTTTTATGGATTTCGATAATGATACCGATCTTGATCTTTTTGTAACGAATGGATGGGTGCCTGCAGCCCCCTTCATCAATAATAGTGTTCAAAACCCAAATCAACTATACGAAAATATTGGAGGTGGAAAATTTGAAGTCATGGAAATGGATTCTATAATCGCTAGTCCTTTACGGGGAAGAGGGTATGCTTGCTCCGATATTGATGGCGATGGAGACCTTGACTTTATTGTGATTAATGTAAACCGACAGGCTACTCCTGGTGAAGTGCAAGCAGTTCAATTGTATCGTAATGATTCAGACCTTTCAAATAATTGGATTCAGATTAAATTGCAGGGGACAACTAATAATAAGGATGGGTTTGGAAGCAAAATCTTACTTGCAACAGGGGGAGAACATTTTCTCCAGGAAGTCAACGGTGGTTATGGTACACATGCTTCTCAACACAGTAGTACGGTTCACTTTGGATTGAAAGAATATGAATCGATTGATAGTATCTGGGTTATTTGGCCGGGTGGGAGTAGTGATCTCTTTACAGATATTGAAGCAAATCAAACCATGACTTTATCTGAGTCACAGACAACAAGTATTCTAAAAACTTCAATCAATGATCATACTGTTAAGGTATTTCCCAATCCCTTTCATGGATCAATTAATATTGATTTCAGTTTACTTAAGGAAGATCCGATACAATTTAAGATATTTGATGTAATGGGTCGTGAAGTTTTCAAAAAATCCATGGATGGATCGTTAATAGGCCGAAAATTGGAATGGGAATCAAGAGATGCAGGTGTATATACACTCTTTATTGAAACAGAACATTACATTATAAATAAAAAATTGATCGCTAGATAAAAATTACTTGACATTAAAATTTTACTTAATATGAAAAACGTTTACTTTATTTTGGTCTTGTCTCTTTTTGTGAGTGTAACGTATGGGCAGGAATCCGGCATACCCAAAGCACTGGTGGGTAGCTGTACTGTTCCTGACTCCAATTTGGTTAGGATTTTTATTGATTATAATAAAAACTGTACTGAAGCAGATCCAACTGGTATATTGGCCGGTCAGCCTGAACTACTTATTCACTCCGGGATCAACATGTGGTCTACCGTAGTAGCCTTTGACGACGAAGGTGCCGCTACCATTAAAAATATTGGGAATGATATTTTTATGATAACCATCAACACAATGGAGTATTATGGGACTGCGTTGGCAGACATTGAAACACTCCACATCATACCAAACAATGCTATTGCCGATCCTGGTGATCCTTGGGCAGTGTCTATACGAGACGATCAAGGGGGAGGAGGATTCGGAGAAGATCAGCCTTGTAATGACTTTTTACTGACCATAGCGGATTTGCCTACTTGCGATGAATTGGCGAAGGAGTCCAGTGTATCACTGTTTGGTGCCACCACAGCTGCAAGTTCGTGTGTGGATTCAGCAGGTGGTAATGTGACCATAGAATTTGATTTAAGTTTAAACTGCCCGGAATCTGATTCTACAGGGCTGTTAGTAGGCGCGGAGGCATTGGGTTTTCATTCTGGAGCAAATAGTTGGGCATCGACAGTAGCTTGGGATGATGACGGTGCTATGATAGCATCTAATTTAGGTAACGACATATTCTCTGTTACGGTAAATGTACAGGACTACTATGGAGTCTCTCTTGATAGTTTAGAAAATATTTTGATGGTAATGAATAACGGCGTGACTGTACCAGATGATCCTTGGACAGCCACTGGCAAAGATGATCGGGATGGTGGCTTCGGTGGGGCAGATCCATGTAGTGATCTACAATTTATTATATCTGAGGCCCCTGCGTGCCCTGTGGTTCCCGAAGTAATTACTTCAGCTGCTTTAAGCTCAGCTACCGGAGATGTGAGCACATGTGTTGATCCAAATACCGGGCGAGCCCGAATTTCTTTTGATTTGAGCTTGAATTGCCCCGAGGCTGACTCGGCTATGGTCTTGGCTGGTGCTGATGCTTTGGGATTTCATTCCGGAGCCAACAGTTGGTCTTCCACAGTAGCTTGGGATGACAGCAGTGCCATGCAAGCAGTTAATGATGGCAATGATATTTTTTCTGTGACTGTAGATATCGCAGCTTACTACGGGGTTGAATTTGATAGCTTGGAAAATATAATAATGGTCATGAACAACGGGCCAGCTGCACCTGATGCAGCGTGGGACGCTACTGGAAAAGATGATAGGGATTCTGAAAGTTTCGGAGCGATCAATGCTTGTTCAGACCTCATTTTAGAAATAGCTGAAGCGTCAACCTGTGATTTAGCTGATCCTCCGGATGTATTGACAAGTCCAGCACTGTTAAGCGAAGCTGCCGGTTCTTGCATGGATCGAAACTTAGGATTGCTAAGAATAGGATTTGACCAGAGTATGAATTGCCCTGAAGCTGATTCTGCGGGCGTACTGGCAGGACTGGATGCTATTGGCTTCCACTCCGGAGCAAATAATTGGAGTCCTGTTGTAGCTTGGGATGATGAAGGTTCTAAGCAAGCCAAAAATGAAGGTAATAATGTGTTCTCGGTTGTGATAGATCCAGCAGCATATTATGGCCTGCCTCTAGACAGTATAGAATTTATATCATTCACGTACAATAATGGAGTAGCCAATCCGGATGATCCTTGGGCAATTACTGGTAAAGACATTGGAGCTGGTGGATTTGGTGGTGGAGACCCGTGCAAAAACTTAAATTTACAATTGTCTGAATTACCGGGATGTGATCTCAGCGAAACTGCAACCAGTCATGCCTTATTTAATGGAGCCGCTGCATCTTGTGTGGATACAGCTTCAGGAAACATCAATCTTCAATTTGACCTTACGCTCAATTGTCCCGAGGCTGATTCCGCTGGATTACTTAACGGTCAGGACATGTTGGCTTTTCATTCCGGGATTAACAACTGGTCTACACAGGTACCCTGGGACGATGCTAATGCTGTGGCTGGAATAAACGATGGAAACGATCTAATTACTGTTTCCATTAATGCTATGGATTATTATGGAATGCCGCTAGATTCTGTTGAAGAAGTCAACTTTCTGTTCAACAATGGTTTAGCTAATCCTGGAGATGCATGGAGTAACCAAGGACAGGATAGTCGCGATGGTTCCGGTTTTGGAGGATCTCCTTGTTCAAATTTGCTGTTTAAGGTTTCTGAGGCTCCGGTTTGTAGTGGATCAACGGCGGTGAAAGATCTGTTATTGGACAATAATCTCAGAGTTGTTCCCAATCCATTCTCTAGTCATGTAATGATTCAATTTGACAACCCTGATAACAAGTCTTATAATCTTTACATCACCGATGTAACCGGAAAGTTAATTAGGAATATCAGTGATATTAGAGGTAGTCAGGTTAGATTGGAGCGTAAATCCATGACTGCTGGTATGTACTTTGCCCATTTAAGGGATGAAGCCGGTCGATTTGCTACAGCAAAGTTGATCGTTAAATAGTGGTTATAATGTTTGAGTAAAATAGGTCAAGGAATTTTGACCAACTTTAAAAGTGGATTTCGGGCTTGCCTGAAATCCACTATTATTAATAATTGAACAAAGCGATCTGTGCCCTCGGCAAGATAACTTAGGTCCATTTACGTTTAATCTGCTTCGTGATTTTAGCAGGTTGTGGTTTGGATGAATCAAAAAACTCAGAATTACTAGAGGTTTCCGCTGAAGCACTGCCTAACATTATTTTGTTAATTGGGGATGATCATGGGTATCCTTATTTTGGATTTGCCGGAGCTGATTATGTGATTACACCCAATATGGATTCTTTGGCGAATAACGGAGTTTTGTTTACCAATGGGTATGTTCCTGACAACCACTGTAAGCCTTCTTTATCAACTTTAGTTACAGGTATTTTGCCAACCCAATATGACCGTCAAGTAAGTGAATTGATCAAATCCAAAGAAATTCCAGAAATACAAGAAAAAGATTTTACATATAAATCGATGCAATATTTTGAGACCCTTCCAATGCTAATGACGAAAAAGGGTTATGCTAGTTTTCAAGGAGGTAAATGGTGGGAATATCATTTCGAAAACGGAGGCTTTACACATGGCATGACGACAGGTTGGTCCGAGGAGGATC
>JAHEJC010000111.1 GCA_024639065.1 Lewinellaceae bacterium
GTCTGCGATATTTTCTCAGCGTGATCGCATTAAAAACAGCAGGATCGCTGAAAATGATGCGTATTGGTTCTTAGATACTATCAAAGACGTTGAACAAAAATGGGATTCCATTCTGTCGACAAAACCAGATGTGATAAAAATTTATCTCATTAATACCGACCGCCACGAAGAACTTCTGGATAAAGAGCAAATGGGGAAGTTCGGGCTATCTCGGGATGTTGCTCGTTTAGTAGTGAAGAAGGCGCATGATGCAGGTTTAAAAGTATATGCCCATGTGGAAAATAGCTATGACTTCAGAATAGGGCTAAGTATCGGGGTAGATGGTTTTGGCCACTTGCCTGGTTATAGTTGGGATGGGGAAAATAACGCTGACAACTACCGGCTTACTGATGATGAGATCACCTCAACCCTTGAGCATGGTGTTGTAATCATACCTACAACTAATTTTGCAAAGGTATATGCAATGCAGTATGACAACGAGGGTAATTCATCACTAGATAGTCTTAGACATAAAATAGTAAGTCAATTTTTAACAAACGAACTGAAGAGACTTTATAAGGCAGGTGTTAAAATAGCCTTGGGATCAGACCAGTTTGGTGAAACCAGTATTTTAGAAGCAGATTATCTTGTCAACGAGCTCGAAGTTTTTGACCAACTCACTACATTGAAACTTCTTTCTGAAACAACACCTCAGATTATTTTTCCAGGTCGGAAATTAGGTAATTTAAAGGAAGGGTATGAAGCCAGCTTTTTAGTTTTGAATGGAAACCCTTTGAAGAATTGGGATTATATCAATGAAATAAATCTCGCCGTTAAACAAGGTCACATACTAAAGGTTAAACAGTAATTAAGTAAATCATTTGTGATCGCTTATTTAATTTAGGGAAGTATCTTTAATCACAAACTCAGTATAACAATGAATACCCACAATTAAAATTGTCGGTTGTACTGGACTGTTAGAGGCAATTAAATAAAATGGAAAACAAACTACCAACATTACTTCTTTTAATTTTGAATTGTTCTTTGCTAATGGCACAATATGATTATGAACCCTCAACATCTAATCCTTTTGGTTTGCCAAATCCTAAAGCACCATCTGAAATCAGAGATTTTCAACCTATGATTGGTATTTGCGATTGTACGTCAAGAAGAATTAATAAAGGCAGAAATTGGTCTGAGCCAGTAAGAATGACATGGGAATTTAAATATATCATGAATGGTATGGCCGTCCAGGATCAAACATTAAAAGAGGATGGATCTCACGCCGGAAGCATTAGGCAATATAATGCGGACAACAAAGTATGGTATGTTCATAATTATTCTTCAGTGAATCCATCGTCAACATTGGGAACATGGCACGGTGGAAAAAAGGAAAATAACATAGTTCTCTATAAAAATCAAAAAGCTCCAAATGGTATGGAAGGTAATTATAGAATTACTTTTAAGAATATTTCCAATAATGGTTTTAATTGGATAGGAGAATGGGTGAATTTGGATGAATCAATTGTATTTCCTACTTGGAAAATTGAATGCATTAAAAGAAAATAAAAGCCTCTAACATGTTGTAAAAAGCATTAAAATGCTCTTGATACTTGACCGTTAGCTACATTTTAAAAAAATATCATGAAAATCTTTTTAATTGGTGGGACCGGAAAAACTGGACGAGAAATAGTTAAACAAGGGCTCGAACGAGGGCATATAATTACTGCACTTGTTCGTAATCCAAATAAACTCAAAGTCAACCATCCAAACCTCAAAACTGTAAAAGGGAATGTTCTTATACCTGCAAGTTTCGATATGGCAGTTAAAGGACAGGATGCAGTATTGTCATCACTTGGTCATAAAAGGTTTATTGTTCCAACCCGTATTTTATCAAAGGGAACAAAAAATATAATTGATGTAATGAACAAATATGGCGTTAAGCGGCTCATTTGTATAACATCCCTTGGAGTGAATGACAGTAGATTTAAACTTGGATTGTACTATACCCTTTTTACAATACCTGTAATACTTTTATTTTATTTTTTAGATAAGTCTAAACAAGAAAAATTAATAATGAAAAGTGATTTGGATTGGACAATAATTCGTCCTGGACAGTTAACTAATGGGAAAAAACGATCCAATTACAAGCATGGTTCAAACGTTGGAAGTTATGTCCTGACTAAAATGATCTCTAGAGCAAGTGTCGCTCATTTTATGTTGGATCAACTCGAGGATCAATCCTATATTAGAAAGTCACCTGGGATAACAAATTAACAAAACTGTAGCTGACAATGTATTTACAAAATAGGCGAGATAATAGCAAATTTAAGGGGTATAGCCCGCTCCAGCTTTCGTGTAACTTCATGGGAAAATGTTATGCAATCGCCTACTTTGCATATACTCAACGTTGTGTGCTATCAATTAAAGAATTAGCTTAATTTTTAAAGATTAAAAATGAAAACATTAACAACCATATGCATTCTTTGCCTTTTATATGCCTGCTCTGAAAACAAATTATCAAGAGCAGATTTTATGGTAGGTACTTGGAAAATGGAAGGAAAAGAACAATACGAAGTCTGGGAATCAGGCATAAACAATGAGCTAACAGGATATTCATATAAGTATTCTGATAGTCAAAAAATAATTACGGAATCTCTTTCTATAAAAATATTAGAGAAAACAGTCATTTTTGAAGCTACAGTCCCAGACCAAAATCAGGGAAAAACAATTCCATTTACTTTAAATAATGAAATTGAAGATTATTTATCATTTGAAAATCTTGACCACGATTTTCCTAAAAAAATACAATATAAAAGAATAAACGAAAATGAAATTGAGGTAACGGTATTAGGCAATGAGGGCAAAGGATTTTCTTATAGGCAGCTAAAACAAAAATAAAATAATAGCACACAACACTGAATAAAAGGAATTAAAACCTCCCTTTATACTTAACGTTGTAAACAATTTAGAAAACTTGATAGAAACGGAAAGATTATTATTAAGAGAAATCACTTTAGATGATAAAGAAGATCTTCTAAGGTTACATTCTTGTCCAGAAGTACAAAAATATACGGGGGAACCTGTTATAAACTCCTTGGAAGAAATTGAAAAGGCCATATGTGAAAGAATTAATAATTATAAAGTTTACGGTTATGGACGATGGGCTACTATTCTAAAGAATGGGATGCAATTTGTAGGCTGGTCGGGTTTGGCGTATCTGCCAGAATTCGATGAAATTGATATTGGATATAGATTTTTCCCTGAATATTGGGGGTCGGGAATCGCAACTGAGGCGGCTATATCAATTTTGACTCATGGATTCAATCGGCTACAACTAGATAAAATAATTGGAATTGCAATGAAAGAAAATAAAGCATCAATAAGGGTCATGGAAAAAATTGGGATGCAATTCGACAAAATTGCTCCCTATGAAGAAGGAGGAAATGATGTTATTTGGTACCAAATCGAAAAAACTGTGTACAACAACGTATATAACACATTGCCAAAATTTGGCTAACTTTAAAATCTCCCTACCAAATAAAACTCAATCTCGACTGAAAAATATAACCACGTAATATGGCAATGCGCCATCTACAAGACCGTTATAGACCATTAAAATGAAAAACCTTTTCCTCCTGTTAATTGCCACCCTCCTCTTCCCTTGTAGAGGTACCGCACAAAACTTTAACAGCATCGTTGCCTTTGGTGATAGCTTTACCGATAATGGTTATGTAAATGGTCATGGATTCAATAGAGATACCAATGGCCTTGTATGGGTTGAATATCTTGGCAATATGATGAATTGTCCAAAAGTCGACAATAGAGCATGGGGCGGCGCCAGAACAGACTACGGCCACTATCTCGGCTTTGATTGGTCCGGTTTTAATTGGCAGGTGGACAAGTATAATATGACCACGAATCCAGAGGAAACCTTAATCACCATTTGGATAGGTGTAAACGACTATTGGGATAAAAAAGATGATCCCTCCAATTCGGTCAAGAATATTAAAATTGGTCTAGAGCGACTGATTGAAAAAGGTGGTAAACACTTTGTGGTATTCAATAATTTTGATCTTACCCTTTCACTTGGATATGGACCCAATACCGAATACCATAATCTGATTCCAGCAGTAAAAAAATTAACCAAAAGGTTTAATAAAGAACTCTATGCTATGCTGTTCAACAAAACTGCCGGAATAGTACAATCCCATCCGGATATCAAAATCTATTTTGTTGACATTTACTCGTTCATGAATGATTTGGTTTCTAACAATCAATTCAATCAAAAGCCTTGGAAAGGAACTTATAAATTTCCAGAACCTAAAGAGTTCTTATGGTATGATGAATGGCACCCTATGACAAGTTGCCACAAGCAAATTGGCGAACTAGTACTAAAAGAAATTAAGAAGTAATTTAAAAAAGGTAACTGTCCATAACAACGGCTATAGTTCATCACGCCAAGGCGTGACGAAATCATAGCCAGGACTGTGGTGGTGCATCTAACTAAAACGATTATATTGGCAATGGAAACCAGAACAGATGGAATCTTCAAAAAACCAAATTCAATACCAACATAGCATATGGACACCTCTAAAGAGTTTCAACAGTTTGAAAACCTGGAAGAAGAACAATTACCTGTAGCCAAATATAAATTACATGATTGGACTCATTTTGCCGGACTATATGCTGCTGAACATGTGGCCGCAACCGAGTTTGTTATCGGCGCCACATTTGTTGCCTTAGGTGCAAAAACAATGGATATTCTATTGGGACTGTTGATCGGAAATATATTGGCGGTTCTTAGTTGGACATTCATTACGTCCCCTATAGCTGTAGATACCCGCTTGAGTTTATATACCTATCTCAATAAGATTGCTGGCGATTCGATGACCAAACTCTACAATTGGGCGAATGTTATCATCTTTTCGGTAATATCGGCCGCTATGATCACAGTTTCGGCAACAGCTGTCCGGTTTGCATTTGACATTCCTGCCCAACTGAACTGGTATCCGACCAATCTTTGGTTTATTTTGATCGTGATCGTTGTTGGTATAGTGGTGGCGTCCATAGCAATGTATGGATTTAACGCCGTTTCTGAATTTTCGGGTATTTGCGCTCCTTGGCTTTTCGTAATGTTTACCAGCGGAGCTATGGTACTATTACCTGCATTATCCCTAGACGTGTTGGATAAGACCTTACCAGGTGGATGGAACGATTTCATTACCCTGGGCAATCAGTCGATATGGACGGGGATCGGCAGTAATGGCGAACCCGGCATCGGATTAGTGGAGGTAATCGGGTTCGCTTGGGCGGCCAATACTATAACGCATTTCGGTTTGATAGATATGGCATTGTTACGATTCGCGAAAAAGAAGATTTATGGGCTGGCTACGAGTACGGGAATGATGTTCGGTCATTATGTTGCCTGGATCGCGGCCGGTATCATGGGAGCGGGAGCCGCAGTAATTCTGGGGAAATCCATAGTTGAACTCGACCCGGGAGACGTTGCCTATTATGCGTTGGGCTGGTCCGGATTTGTTATCGTAATCGTTGCAGGCTGGACCACGGCTATTACCAATCTTTACAGGGCAGGATTGGCGGCACAGGCCATCTTCTACAACCATTCCCGGCGCGGGACTACCCTTACGGTCGGTTTGGTAACCATAGCGATAGCATGCTTTCCGTTCGTTTTTTCGCAAATACTTCCGTTATTGACCTATGCCGGCCTATTGGTGGTGCCTGTGGGTGCGATCGTATTCGCTGAGCATCAGATCTTTCCCAGAATAGGATATACCCGATATTGGTCGTCCTACCGTCAATTGACCTTTAGCACTCCTGCAATAGCATCATGGGCACTGGGATTGTTGTTCGGGTTTGGGTTAAATGCTTTTGATGTGATGTCCTTCTTTTACCTATTTATCCCCACCTGGGTTTTTACGATCCTTGTATACACGTTCATGGCTGCCCGTTTTGGTGCCAGGAATAAATATCCCGAGGCCGAGCAGCAGGATATAATCCGAAATGAAAACATAGCAAAATTTCAGGAACAAAAAGCTGAATTGGAGCCAAAACCTATAAAAGACAATACCACTTTCAAGAAAGCATTAAAAAGTGTAGCCATAGTGACCTTGCTGATTACCCTGATCCTGGCCTGTATCGTACTGTTTGGAAGTGCAGATCAAAATGTATATATGGAAAATCGGGAAATATTCTACAGATATGCCTTTATCTGTACATTGATCTATTTCATAACTGCGTATTGGGCGTTAAAACGTGGAAAACCAAAAAAGGAAGAGCACTAATGGGAAATACTGTACTACTTAATCAAAAGAATTTAACTCAGCTTGGAGACCGTATCCCTGTCCCGACATTTGATCGCAGTACCCTCAAAATAGGAATGGTTCATATTGGCGTTGGAGGTTTTCACCGTGCACATCAAGCGTTTTATACCCATAAACTTCAAGAAAAATCCAGTGCACCTGAATGGGGTATCTGCGGTGTTGGCTTGCAGGAAAACGATAGAAATATATATGAGGTTCTTAAAAAGCAGGACAACCTTTACACTCTGTTGGTTAAGCATCCCGATGGAAAAATAGAACCCGGAATCATAGGTTCAATAGTCGATTTTGAACTAGGTTTCGATAACCCCGGGCCTGTTCTAGACCGAATGGCCCATCCCGATACGAAGATCGTTTCCCTTACGATTACCGAAGGAGGATATAATTTTAACCCTGCTACTGGCGAATTTGACTTCGGAAACCCGGATATTCAACACGAATTGAAACATCCAGATGACCCTAGAACAGTATATGGTTATTTAACGGCTTGCTTAAAAAAACGTCGCGATGCAAGATTACCCCCATTCACGATTATGTCTTGTGATAATATGGAGCACAATGGTGATGTGGCTCGTAAGATGTTGCTGTCATTTGTCAAGAGACAAGATAAAGCATTGGCCAATTGGATAGAACAGGGGGTGTGCTTTCCCAATAGCATGGTAGACCGCATAACACCAGTTACCACACAAGCAGATATAGCGTACTTAGAAAAAACCTACGGAATTAAAGATGAGTGGCCGGTAACCTGTGAACCCTTCATACAATGGGTTATTGAAGATAAGTTTTCAAATGGGCGACCTGAATTTGAAAAGGTGGGTGTGCAATTTGTTCCCGATGTGGAACCTTATGAGAAAATGAAACTCCGGCTGTTGAATGCGGGTCATTCCGTATTGGGTATATTAGGCGCTGTCCAAGGATATCAAACGATCAATGCCTGTATGGAGGACAAGATATTCGTTGCCTTTTTAAGAACCTTTATGGATAGAGAAGCAACTCCCGTATTGGACGAGGTGGCCGGGATTGATCTGGGAAGCTACAAAGACAGTTTAGCGGAGCGTTTTGCCAACCCAAATATCAAGGACAGCGTAAGCCGTATTTGTTCGGAAAGTGCTGCCAAATTGCCGAAATTTTTGATTCCCACTATCCAGGAAAATTTAGCCGGTGAAGGAAGCATCCAATTTGCAACCTTGGTCATTGCCGCATGGTGCTACTATAGTGATAAAGGAATAAACAAAGATGGCAGGCCGCTTGAAATAATAGACGCGATGGGTGCCGAGCTTCACCAGGCGGCCGAAAAAACCAAAACAGACCCGCTGGCCTTCATACAACAGGAATCTCTCTTTGGCAATCTTGCCAAAAATGAGCGATTTACAACCTTATACACCACTACTCTCCAGAAAATTTATGAAGATCCCGACATAAAAAAGCAAATGCAGGATATGCTTTAATGCAAGCAATACAATTCTGTGAATAAAAAATAAATAGACTGAGATAATTCAAAAAGACGCACCACAATATGGTGAACAATTAATTGCGGGCGATAATTAACTTTGAAATTTCTGAAATCAATTATCTTTAGGCTATGGCTGAAATTTTTTTTACTGATTATTCCGCAACCAATCATATCCAAGAACGGTGGCAGTAATATTCATACATGGCATTGGTTTACGGCCAATTAGAATCTTTAAAAAAAATCAGAGAAACCTTAGATCGAAAAGGAATTTCAAGATTCAATTCTATCGGTCAGCTCAATAAATTCATAAAGAACAACGAGAAAGAGAAAGAAGACCTATTCTGCAAGATTGAGCAAGCGTTTGAACTTGAGCTCGATGCCCTACAAGCAGAAGCATTCAAACGAAAAAAAAATTAAATTAGTACGGCTGCCAACAACTCCTATAACCCATCGCTCTCCAGGGCTTGCCCTATTTTGCTATCTTAGTTTTATTAATTTAATCTGGCCAGGGTCTGCGCACTCAATCGCACTGTCATAGCCAGGACCGTTGGTAGGCAGTAATTGAACTAGATATAATGGACAGACGCCAGCTTCAAAAGTTTGGTCAATACAATTGATGGATTGGCTGATATTTATAATAATAGAACGTGGAGACCAGAGACCACAGAAAAACGGGGCATATCCGAAAGCCAAACGAGTAGGAAAAAAGTAAAAGATTAAATTATGAGCACAATTGTAGTTCGTCACAGAGTAGGTAACATCGACACATGGTTAAAGGGACATCAGGATAGGGTAAACCTATTCGCTCCGGCCGTATCGAGTTTTAAAACATTTCAGGATGCAGATGACCCGAATTCGGTAGTTTTGGTTATAGAAGCAACTGATGTTGAAAAATTTGGTGCTATTGTCAATGCCCCAGAAAATGCTGCAATTAAAAATAGGCATACGGTGCTAGAACCCATAACCGTTTCGATGCCCGTAAATTTATAATCAGGCATACGATGAACTTGACTTCCCCTTGGTGCCCATTGGATATCCTGTGGGGGAGACAGTTCTACTACAATGTCATTACATAACACGAAGAAAGCATTACTACTGCCAACAATGGCTATAACGCATTGTGGTTTGTGCCACATCAAAATATAAGTATTAATTAAGGGCTGATTTCTCAGCGGAATAATCCTGCGGATGATTCAACAACGAAATCAGCGCCGAACCATCAGGCGAAATAAAAAAACAAATGAACAAGGACAAAAGTTTCCGGGTGTTAATTACAATTGCATCAATTCTTGTGTTATTCCTTTTATCAGGACAAACATTAGGTGTATTTAATTATGATCTTGCAGTAGTAATAGGAATGCAAGAATCTGAAAACGAAATAGGTAAAGTAGGCATAGCTTTTGCGAAAGGATTTGGATTCGCAGACACTGCTATATATATCCCTTTAATTGTATCAGGTATAATTGGATTATTGAAAAAAAAACGTTGGGGCAAATACTCCATGTTTGGTGCTTTAGCAATTTCTGTGTATTGGCCATTGGTTCATTTATATGCAATATTTATTGATAGGGCATCAATAACTCTGCATTCTGAAAAATATATCTATTACCCAATCATACTATCTCTTATAGTAATATACGGTTTATGGGGAATGAGATATTTGTACAAGAATTAAATAAAGTTTTTAACTCGCCTAACAACGTGTATATCTCATTGCGGCTGAATTCCTTAAATGGAATTCATTGCAATTTGCTACCTTTCAGTTACACCGGAAATCCAAGCTGAATTTCCACCACAAACCATTTACAAACCGTTGGTTGTTTGAAATAAAAAAAATATGAAACGAAAATTTGAAGAAGTAATAACAAGCGAAGAAGATTTTCGAAAGGTTATGGGACACCCAAGAGAATTGGTTACTAGAAAGACCTTAGATCATCTAGATGAAAATTGTAGATTATTTATTGATCAATCTCCATTCATAGTAATTTCATCATCCGATCAAAATTGAAATTTTGATGCTTCTCCAAAAGGTGACCCGCCAGGATTTGTTAAAGTCTTAGACAACAAAACCCTAGCAATTCCTGATCGATTAGGGAACAGGAGAGCAGATACATTTATGAACATATTACAAAACCCAAGAGTGGGATTGATCTTTCTGATTCCCGGTATAAAAGAAACTCTAAGAGTTAGTGGCGAAGCTCAAATTGTTAAAGATAAAAAAGTGCTGGAATTACTTGCCCATAAAGACAGGCTTCCAAATTTAGCAATGATTGTGCATGTAGAAGAAGCCTTTATGCATTGTGCAAAATGCATTATAAGGTCTAAATTGTGGAAAAACATTGATGTAAAGACGCCAAGAACAGTATCTACTCTGGCTAAGTCCATGGTAGGTAGTGGTAAACTTGATAAAACATACATGGAAATGGATGAAATTATCAAGAATGATGAAGATACTCGCCTATATTAATAACTACACAGAACAACGTGTATAATTCATGCTTACCCATTAAGTTAAAAGAAAATTCTTCCTTCATCTGATTCAGCACAATTCATACAAGAACATGTTGTATCTAATAAATCTTCTCTAGTCTGTGAATTCTCTGTAACAACTTAGCCAATTTCTTATCCTTAGTAAAAGAATTCATGAAAAGTTTAATCAGAAGGCATCCGATCTGGTCATTCTTGCTTATTAATTATCTGATCTCCTGGTCATTCTTATACCCAAGTTATCAAATAATTAAGCAGAATAATGAAATCACACCTTTAGCGTTGATTGGTCTAATCGGTGCATATGGTCCTTCAATTGCGGCTATTATTGTTCAAAGTGTTCTTGACAAAAAGCAATTAAAATCCCTGCTCAAAAAATTAATTCAAATAAGATCCCAATGGAAACTTCTTTCGTTTGTAATAGTTGTACCTGTCATTCTTTACATAATTGCCTATTTAATATCAGCATTGATCTATAATGGTAATTTAGATGTTCACTGGATGTTGGGATTTTCAAATTTATCTTTTTGGTTTTTAGCAGCCTTACCTTTTGGTCCTATGGGAGAAGAATTAGGATGGCGTGGTTTTTTGTTACCAAAACTTTTAGATCAATTTTCAATTATTAAGAGTTCAATACTCGTTGGCCTAGCATGGGGGATTTGGCATCTTGCATCATTCTCATTTCCTGGTGCCGCTATTCCAGATTTTCTGCCGGTTTCGTTTTGGTCAATTCTTCTCTTTTGTGTTAATACAATTGCATTAAGTATGGTATACACCTATGTACATTTAAAGAGTAACGGCAGTGTATTCATGGCCATAATTCTTCACGCTTTTTTCAATGCTGCCTCTAATATTGTTTTTGACTTTTTTAGCGAGACTGAAAACTTCACCATTCTCTTTACCACATACTGCTTAAATATCGTGCTTGCAGGCTTATGTGGATATTTACTAATAAGAAAAAGTTCAACAACCCTTTAATATAGAATACCGTATCAAGGTATTATTTCAGATTTATTAGGTACAACAACGTGTATAATCTATAGCCACTCTCCTACTTCAAAAAATATTTAATACTTTTAATTGCGTACGATTCCTACTCGGAAAAATCTACGATTTTTACTCACTACGGAATTATATACAGGACTTTTTTATGGCCAATTACAACCATATGAGGATAGCAGTATTTAGCACTAAATCTTATGACCAAGAGTACTTCGAGAAGTACAATGAAGAACATGAATTCCATTTATCGTTTTTTGAAACTGCATTGAATACATCCACGGCCAACCTTGCAACCGGTTTTGATGTAGTGTGTATTTTTGTGAATGATTTGGTTGACAAAGCCACATTGAAAATACTATCGACGATAGGTGTTAAATTGATTGCCTTGCGATGCGCAGGATATAATAATGTAGACATAAAATCTGCTAAACTCAATAATATAAAAGTTGTTCGAGTTCCCGCATACTCACCAGAAGCTGTTGCTGAACATGCAATGGCATTAATCCTAACACTCAATAGAAAAACTCATAAGGCATACAACAGAGTAAGAGAAGGTAACTTTTCTTTAAAAAATTTGATAGGGTTTAATTTGCACGGGAAGACAATTGGCGTTATCGGAACTGGACAAATTGGTGCAACTTTTATTAAAGTAACCAAAGGGTTTGGATGTAAAATTATTGCATTTGATATTAGTGAAAACGAAAAATTAGTAAGCTTAGGAGTAGAATATTTGGACCTTGATGAAGTTTTTAAACACTCTGATATTTTATCTCTACACTGCCCATTAAATCAACACACACAACATATAATAAACGAAAACTCAATAGCATTAATGAAAGACGGTGTCATGATAATAAATACAAGTCGTGGAGCACTTATAAATACGGCCGATGCCATAGAAGGGCTCATTAATAAGAAAATCGGGTATTTAGGAATTGATGTTTACGAACAAGAAGAAAACTTGTTTTTTGAAGATTTATCGGAACACATTATACAAGATGAGCTTATTTTAAGATTGATGAGTTTTCCGAATGTTTTGATTACTTCCCATCAAGCATATTTTACAAAAGAAGCAATGGATGAAATAACATTGACCACACTAGAAAATATAAAGTCTTTTAAAAACAATCTTGAATTAAAGAATGAAGTAAAATAAACTGGCTCTAACAACGACTATAATTCACCCCTGCTCAAGTACCAAATACAAACAAGATTTCATACATTTAACCTTATAAAGGCTCCTGAAACTAGTTTTGGCTCATAGGCTGGCTTGCTGGAACTCCAATAGCTATCGGGGGCCTGGCCTGCGCGCATCGCTCACCTGTCCTGTCAAACGGGCCAAACTGCCGGCAGGCAGTAATTATGCTCACGGCCGATGGCACCAATTCACAAGTTTAAACATTACAAATTAGATAAATGGATAAGTTTTGGGTAATAACAATTGCGATAGTAATTTTCTTGATATTGAGTCTTTTTTTTTATAAGATCATGAAGGCTTATACCAGAAACACATTCGGTAAAAAGTGGTTAAAGATTTGGGGAAATAAACTTTATTTCTGGCAAAGTTTAATATTCATGAGCATAGCAGGTACGGTTGTAATAATGTTTCTTCTAAAGTGGGGAAATGTTTTGACTTTTTAACAGAAAAGTAACCATAGTCATAAAAGAAAAAATTGTCCCTGACTCCCTCCACGGCTCGCTGGAACCCTTTTAGCTATCGGCCACGAGCCTATGCGCACCGCTCACAATGCCTGTGAGGTGCACCAAATCATAGCTAGGAATGTTGTGTGCAAATAATAAATGAAAATGGAATTCAATCTAAATAATAAAATTGCAGTAGTTACCGGTGCAAGCAAGGGTATTGGGGCAGGAATATCAAAAGAGCTGGCGATAGCCGGAGCCACAGTTATGTTATGTGCTCGAAATACCGACCAATTAAACGACTTGAAAAACGAAATAGAAAAGGAAAACGGAGCTGCCTATGTCTTCCAACTGGATATAAGTTCTGTAGATCAAATCAATGACGTCTTCAAACGGATCAATGACCGGTTTGGACGTATAGACATCCTTATCAATAATGCGGGTTTAGGCTATAATCATGCGGCCATCGATGTAAAAGAAGCCGACTGGGATGAAATGATGAATGTAAACCTAAAGGGCTTGTTCTTTTGTTCACAACAAGCCGGGAAGTACATGATTAAAAATGGATACGGACGAATTATCAATATGAGTTCTCAAGCAAGTCTTGTTGCCATAAAGGACCACGCTGTTTATTGTGCTTCCAAGGGTGGTGTGAATTTGCTGACCAAAGTATTGGCTTTGGAGTGGGCAGAAAAGGGCGTTACCGTAAATGGCATCGCTCCTACTTTCACCTATACACCGGGTACAGCAGAACGATTGGATAATCCGGAATACCTGGCAAGCGTCCTCAGTAGGATACCGGTAAAAAAAGTCGCAACCATCAAAGATATCTTTTCTGCAATTTTATACTTAACAGGCACACACTCTGGCATGGTTACCGGCTCTACCCTCGTCATCGATGGTGGCTGGACTATTCAATAGCTACCATATGACGAGCAATCAAACAAATAATTCCACATTATGGATATTTCTAGTATTTTCTGACCTTGGATGGGGGAATCCATTATCAAAAAATGAACATAAAAACGGCAGATAAAACTGTCTATGACAATAAACTTGCTAATAGCAGAATTATGCTAACTGATATTAATCCGAAATTACCCATGCGCGACAAAAATGTCACTCGGGATTTTTATATAAATAGATTGGGATTTAAAGAATTTGGGAGTGCTGATTTTGACGGTTATCTGATGATGGAAAAAGACCGGATTCAAATACACTTCTTTGAATTTAAAGAACTTGACCCTAAAGAGAATTATGGACAGGTATATATCAGAACTGACAATATTGACCATTTTTATCAATCATTATTAGTTAATAAAACAACGATCCACCCCAATGGGAAATTGGATACCAAACCCTGGGGACAAAAGGAATTTTCAGTGCTTGACCCGGATAATAATCTATTGACATTCGGTCAAAGTATTTAGGGATAAAAAAAATGAACATAAAAACGATGCACAACTAAGGTTATAATTCATCCCTACTCACCCACCCTTTCAAAAGCCACCCTCGCCTAAGTCAAGTTCGGGTTGGTTTGCCTACATTTACTAATTACTAATTGCTAATTCCGTTGCACAGTAACGGGCCAGATCATAGCCTGAACGTTGTGCTTCAATGCGAATAACCAACAAGTAAGTGATAAATTTTTTTAGAAAAATCAGACAAGGACTACTCACGGAAAATAAGTTGAGTAAATATATGTTCTACGCTCTTGGTGAGATTATCTTGGTTGTATTTGGTATTTTGATTGCACTTGGCGTTAACAATTGGAATCAAGAAAATAAAGAACATCGATTAGGAGACGATTTGCTAACCAGAATTCATCGGGATATGGTTCAGGATACCATAAATTTCAGAAATACAATCAACCGTAATAACATCTTGAGAGAAGACCTTAAGGAATTACTTGTAGGATTGTACGATGGAGTTGAAAATATCGAAGAGGTGCAGGATATGAGTAGCACCTGGGATCAATTGTTAGACCAGCCTTTCTCGCCAAATGATAATACTTATCGGAGTATGCTAAGTTCAGGATCTTTAGGTCTTATACGAAAACCGGAATTGAAAGAAGAAATCGTCGATCTGTATAGCGAATATGACCAGATCAAGGCACTTTTATTATCCATAAGTGAATGGATGATCAGAATTGCCTCAACTATGGATTCTGAAACTGATTTTATAAAATTTGGCAACACTGTTTCTGATATATTCACAACTGAAGAAATGATCAATGAAAATGATTTTGCATTTCTTAATAAAAAAGAGAGTCGGGAGTTTAAATTATTCGTCAGAGCCATGTCATCCGTGGCCTTTTATCAAAAAGTGAATAATATGTACAGATTGGAATTAATAAAAAAATGTGACGCGGTTTTGCAATCTATCGAACAAGAACTTAATAAATAACAAAAGCATAACAACTCCTATAATAACGCCAAGGGAGAGTCATGTTCAGCAGCCAGGGATTAACGGTAAAAAATGAGCAATTGGCGATTAGCGAAAAGCCATTAATTATCCCATTCCATGGCGCTGGGTTAAATCATCATTATCCTCCGTACTCACCAAAATTGAAGGAGAATGACTTGTCCTCCGACCTGAGGAAATTCGGGCCATAGGAGGGATCGGGACGATCAGCATTTATGTTAACATATGCTTTTTTTGTTATCTTCATAGAAACCAAAAATACTTCCAACCGATGAATTTCCTTTCCAAAAAAAGCTCGATCCATATTTTGGCTGGGCTCTTCTTTATCACTTCTTGCTCAGACAAAAATGAACCTAAAAATTATGGCGATAAAGCAATTGCAGATGAACTGCAGACCGAGAACTGGTTAGCCTACGGACGAACCCATAATGAACGCAGGTTCAGCCCGGCAAAGGATATCAATATTGAAAATGTAAGCGACTTAAAGGTAGACTGGTATATTGATTTGCCGAATGATGTGGGTCTGGTCTCCACGCCCCTGGTTGTTGATGGGGTGCTGTATTTTACAGGGACTATGAACATCGTTCGTGCCGTGAATGCAGCCACTGGTGAACTGCTTTGGGAATATGACCCAGAAGTTAGAGAGGCCATCCGCGGGAAGAAGCAGGTGGGCATGGTACATAATCGCGGCCTGTCGTTTTCCGAAGGAAGGATATTCCTGGCTACGTGGGATGGAAGATTAATTGCTTTAAATGCGGACAGTGGTGAAGAAATATGGACAGCCGTGACCTTCGATCCAGATCGACCTTTGTTCATCACCGGAGCCCCAAAGGCTTTTAAGGATAAAGTACTGATAGGGAATGGCGGGACAGAAAATGGGCCCTCAAGAGGTTTTGTTACAGCCTATGACATAGAAACCGGGGAAGAAGCCTGGAAATTTTATATCGTCCCGGGCAACCCCGCAGACGGCTTTGAGAATGAGGCTATGGAAATCGCTGCCAAGACCTGGACCGGGGAATGGTGGAAGCATGGCGGTGGTGGAAATGCATGGCATGGTTTTACTTACGATGAGGAGCTGGATGTTCTTTATATTGGAACCGGCAATGGATCTCCCTGGAATCGGAAGATTCGCAGCCCTGAAGGAGGTGACAATCTGTTTCTATGTTCCATAGTGGCCTTAAATCCTGATACGGGTGATTATTTGTGGCATTATCAGACTACACCGGGAGAAACCTGGGACTATAATTCCAATATGGATATCGTTTTGGCCGATTTGGAAATTGAAGGCAAGTTAGTTAAAGCGCTTATGCATGCACCTAAAAATGGATTCTTCTATGTTATTGATCGGGAATCCGGGAAACTTATTTCGGCCGAACCTTTTGCCGAAACAACCTGGGCTACGCATATTGATAGCACTACCGGTAAGCCAGTTGAAGTAGAAGGAGCCAGATATGAAAACGGACCTGCTGATATATTCCCGAGCACATGGGGTGCCCATAGCTGGCATGCCATGTCGTATAATCCGGAGACCGGATTGGTTTATATCCCTACACTTTTTCAAGGTTTTAAATTCACAGATCAAAGATTTAATCTGGAGGAATGGCAGGCTGAAGAATTCAATCAGCTCGACACTGGTGT
>JAHEJC010000492.1 GCA_024639065.1 Lewinellaceae bacterium
CTCCAAATTCATTGACATACCACTTGGCACTTCTTGGGCCCTGGAAGGCAATATGCACCTGCCCTTGATCCACCAATCGATCTGCATAGATTTCATAAGCACTAATAGCGCCTTTTAAGGAAACAATATCCTTGGTTTTGGGTATTTCAATCACATCCCCTGGTTTGAGCACCAGGTTAAAAGGGGATCGTTGGTTGTTCATAGCTTCATCCAACTTAGTTACAATATAACCCAAGCCGTCCTCATTCCGGTACAAGAGCGCTCCTTCATCAAACGCTTCACTGGTTAGTCCACCAGCCCGATTAATGACTGAATGAAGTTTTTCGTTATCACTAATAATTGGGTATGTACCTGGATAGCGCACGGCACCTCTAATTTCCACATTCTGCTGAAACTCAAACTCAGGAACGTATCGTACAAAGATTTGATCAAATGGCTGCAGGCTAAGCGTTTCTTCTGTCCCTGAAATGATGTTAAATGCTTCATCGACCTGTACGGTAGCGACAATGGTCTGAGTAGGTTGATTATCCTCAATGACTAAGCGACTGATTTCAATTCGATTGGATGCACCTGATAGTTGCAGGCCTCCTGCTAAAGTAAGTGCATCTTTCAATTTTAATGTCGGATCATATTGATAGGAGCCCGGATTTCTTACGGCTCCGGAAATAGATACAGTGGCATCATCCAGAAAATAATCTTTAGAAAGTACACGCACCCGATCATTAGGTTGTAATAATATATTTTGTGGAGAATTGACATTTGCAATCGCTTCGGATACCTGAACTCTTAGGTATTGCTGTGTTCTTCCATCGGACTCATCATTACGGTAGATGTATGCAAAATCAGTCGCTTCCAATTGTAGTCCGCCAGCTAATGTAATCAGATCGGACAACCGCAGACCGGCTGATAGGTTGTATGTATAATCTCCTGGATTTCTTACTGCACCCTCAATATTTACTTGACGTATATCCACAAATTGAGATTGGTTAAGGATCAACATTCTATCCCGAGGTTCAATCAATAGATTGGTCACTGAATTTTCATTGTTCAACAAGTTACTTAAATCCACCTGCTGATAAGTCACTTTATTATCTACGGAAGTTTTAATTAAATAGGCAATATCCCTTCGGGCTCCCCGGGAGAGGACGCCTTTATTCAGGAGGTCGGTCAACTTCATATTTGGGGTAATCTCGTAAGTCCCGGGCAAATCAACAGCTCCGGAAATAGACACCACATTTTGAATAGGGGTAGGTATCTCCTTAATCGAAATACGGTCACCACTACTCAATGCATAATCGCCGCCTGCTTGGGAAAGTCGATTTAGATCAACATCGATGATCACCTCCTCATCATTTACAAAGCGCTGAATCTGTATATTTCCTTTATACGCATTATCCTGTAGTCCGCCTGCATATTCAATGAGTTTGACCAGGTTTTCATTTTCAAGTAATTCATATCTAAAAGGACGTTTAATAGCACCGTTTATAGCTACTATTTTGCTAGCTACCGGTACAAAAATGAAGTCTCCTTCTTGTAGGTAGAATTTTTCACTAGTCCCTGGATTAAATAGATATTCATAGATATCGATCTGTTGTTGTGGTGATCCGGTTCTAACTAGTTTAATATTACGAACGCTCCCTATATCATTGGGCCCATCTGCCGCCATAAGCGCATTAAAGGCTGTATTAATGGCTGGCAATGCGAAGGTTCCTGGGTTAATCACTTCTCCCGTTAGATTTACTGAAATCGTCCTTGAATATTTTAAGCCCACTTCAAAATCACCATCTCCAAAAGCATAGGCCAGTCCATATCTTCTTTTAATTAGCTCTTTCGCCTTACCAAAGGTGATGCCTTTCAAATAAATACGAGCAATATTCTTAGGTTTAATGTATCCGGCACTACTGATGGTATGGGTCTCTTCTAAAACAGAAGCGCCCCAAATAGAAACAACAATTTCATCGCCCTGGCCTAATATATAAGAATCGGGTGCTTTAATGTCATCTGCTTGTCTGAAGACTTTAATGGATTTATTCCTAAAAATATGTTGCCCATATAGGACTGCCGGCGTAAGATCTGGCTGGGCATCCAATAGTTCTTCCGAGATGGCTTCCTGAAGCGGCACCCCTTCATCAACTTGCTCCTTAATTTCATCAGCGGCTTCGGCAGCTTGGTTTTGAGCTGCATCGCCTGCGGCTTGTTCTGCAGCTTCTTCTACGACTTCACTGACCACACTTTGCCCCTGAGCCTCCAATTCAGCAATTGTTTCTTCCAATGCTTTTTGAAAATCCGGCAACCGAGCTGGATCAATGTTATCTACGTCGAAACCCTTCTCCAGCATTCTTTTCTTCACCGTTTCTTCGCTGAGTCCTCTCTTCTGTAATTCTTGCCGGGCTAACTGTTCATTTACCCCAGGTGGCAACTGTTGGGCCACCAAAAGTATCTGAGTACAACTCACAAGAAAGAATATGAAAAAACAAAATCTGATCACCTGCAAATATTTGTGTAAAAATAACAATTCCCTATGATTCATAGTTGAGATTAGGTCGCAACCACCTTTCCATTTCCTTCATCGGTACATTTTTAGCTTTAGCATAGGCAATTACTTGATCTTTACTGATATCGCCCAAACCAAAATATTTACTGTTCGGATGAGCAAAATAGTATCCAGAGACAGAGGCTGCTGGATGCATAGCCATTGACTCCGTCAATTTGATAGACGTATTTTCCGGAACCTTTAGCCATTCGAATAGGGTCATTTTTTCAGTATGGTCAGGACACGCTGGATATCCTGGAGCTGGACGGATACCACCATATTTTTCTTTGATTAAATCTGTATAACTCAATGCTTCAGCTGAGGCGTATCCCCAATAATTAGTCCGAATCTCTTTGTGTAGGTATTCTGCAAAAGCTTCTGCCAATCGATCAGCAATTGATTTCAATAAAATCGCACTATAATCATCATGTTCCTCTTCGAATTTTTTCACCCATTTTTCGATACCGATTCCCGCCGTTACGGCAAATCCACCGAGGTAATCTTTTTTTCCACTTTCTTTCGGGGCAATATAATCTACTAGAGAATGATTAGGTTGTTTTATAGCTTTTTTACGCTGCTGTCTCAAGAAGTGAAATGTATAGATTACATTTCCTGAATCCATATCATACACCTCAACAGACCGATCGTCACAGCTATTTGCCGGAAAAATACCATAAACCCCTTTGGCAATCAACCACTTTTCCCGGATGATTTTATCGAGCATTTCCTGGGCATCTTTAAACAGTTTGTTGGCCTCTGTTCCTACTACTTGATCTCCTAAAATTGCCGGATACTTTCCTGCAAGCTCCCAGCTACTGAAAAAAGGAGTCCAATCAATATAGTTTCTGAGGGTTTCCAAGTCTTGATCTTCAATGCTGAATATACCCAATGATAAAGGGGTAGGTGGGTTGTACGCATGCCAGTCAATTTCAAATTTATTGTTCACGGCTTCCTCATAAGTGATATATGCTTTAGCTTCTTTTTGTTTGGCTCTTCTGGCTCTCAACTGTACATATTCCTCCCGGACACTGCTTACGAACTTTTCTTTTGTTCCATCTTCTTGGCTCAGTAAAGAAGATACGACCGAAACGCTTCGACTAGCATCCAGCACATGGATAATCGGTCCACTATAGGCAGGTTCTACTTTAATGGCGGTATGCAACTTACTAGTCGTTGCTCCACCGATCAACAACGGAATATTCATCTTCTCTCTTTCCATATCGGTTGCTACCTGGACCATCTCATCCAAAGAAGGAGTAATCAATCCACTTAATCCAATAATATCCACTTTTTCTTCCCTGGCTTTTTCAAGAATAACATTACTTGGTACCATGACCCCTAGATCAATGATGTCGTAATTATTGCACCCTAAAACAACTCCCACAATATTTTTTCCAATGTCATGTACATCACCTTTCACGGTAGCCATTAAAATTTTTCCTTTTGTTCCTGGAGCACCCATTTTTGCTTCTTCTATATACGGGGTAAGATAGGCTACTGCTCTTTTCATGACTCTTGCACTTTTTACCACTTGGGGTAAAAACATTTTTCCCGAACCAAATAAATCTCCAACTACATTCATCCCATCCATAAGCGGCCCTTCAATTATCTGGATTGGTTCTGGAAACTGAGTCAACGCATCGGCCATATCTGCTTCAATAAATTCATCGATTCCTTTTACTAAAGCATGGGTGATTCTTGAAGGTAAAAGTTCTTCTCGCCAACCAAGATCTTTTACTAATTGTTTGCCTTTCCCGGTATTTGATTCCGCATATTCGGTAAGCGCTTCGGTAGCCTTGGGATGTTTATTGAAGATTACATTTTCAACCAAGCCAAGCAGTTCTTTGGGTATCTCTTCATAAACCTCTACCATACCTGCATTGACAATACCCATATCCATACCCGCTTGAATTGCGTGGTACAGAAAAGCGGAATGCATAGCTTCGCGCACTGGGTTATTTCCGCGATAGGAAAAGGAAATGTTACTCACTCCCCCACTAATTTTTACACCAGGACAAGTA
>JAHEJC010000112.1 GCA_024639065.1 Lewinellaceae bacterium
TTGCTTCTCCGTTGATGTTCATCCAGTCTCCGATTTCTTGTAACAAATCGTAGGCTCCCTTTTGCCACTCACCAGTTGGACCCGGTGCAATATTCAATAGTAGATTTCCACCTTTGGCAACAATATCAACCAGCATCTGAATAGTTTCGTGACCACTTTTGTATTCCGCATTAAAGGTGTGCGACCACCCACCTCCGGAGATAATACAAGATTCCCAGGGGTAGGGTAGTGTCTTTTCCGGAACCCGGTTCTCGGGCGTAAGATAATTTTGGTTTTTACCATGCACTGCCCGGTCAACCACAATTAAACCGGGTTGCTTTTCCCGGGCTTTCACGACTAATTCGTCCATTCGGATGTCTTGGTTGATCATTCGATGTTTTACATATCCTTTATCGGAGCCCTTCATTATATTTTCATAATATCCATGAATTTCTTCTTTAGAATTTTTAGCAACCCAGCCTCCGTCCAGCCAAAGAATATCCATCTTTCCATAATCCGTCATCAGTTCAAGAATTTGGTTATGCGTGAATTCTATAAATTGCTCCCACTTTTTCGGATTAGCTTCTGGTTCATAGTTGACATTGCGATCCCTTGGAGGAAAGTATGGGTCCCAATAATAAGGTGAATGCCAATCGGGTTTAGAGAAATAGGCGCCAGTCCACATTCCTTGATCGCGAAAAGCATTAAAAATTTCTTTAGCAACATTTGCTCGCGGATTCGTTGAGAAAGGACAAGCAGCATCCGTAATTTTATAATCCGTATACTTTGAATCGAACATGCAAAATCCATCGTGATGTTTGGTCGTGAAAACTACATACTTCATGCCTGCTTCTTTAGCCGCATCAGCCCATTTCTCAGGATTGAAGTTTATAGGATTAAAGGTGTTTTTTAAGTTTTCATATTCTTTTTTGTATTCAAAATAATTCATTGGACTTTCGCCCATTTTGCGTTGACACCAACCATACTCTTCAGGACATAAAGACCAGGATTCAACAATGCCCCATTGACTATAGGCGCCCCAGTGCATCAGCAATCCAAACTTCAAATCTTGCCAATGACCCAGTTTTGTGAGTACCAAAGAATCCGTTTCTGGTAAGTATCGTTCATCTTCGTAAATAGCTTGGGAATGCATCGAGATTCCTAAGCATACCAGCATGATGGAAAGCGTTATTCTTTTCATGAATTATTGGTATTGGTAACTATTGTGGTTTTAAAAAGCTGTCATAAATCACTTGTTGAATTCTGGGTCGGATATTCTGAGTGTACAGTTTTCGATTTAAACGTGTCGGATATACCCGATTACTAAAAAATATATAAACCAAATCATAAGTGGGATCTATCCAAACAAATGTGCCCGTATAGCCGGAATGGCCAAAACTTTCATCGCTTACACTTTGGGCGACATGACTGGTCGAATCATATTCTATGAGTGGTCTGTCAAATCCCAGTCCACGACGATTATCTTCTTCACAATATTGACAGGAAGCAAACTCTTTCAAGGTTGAGGAGGAAATATATTGGGTACCTCCGTAAGAACCATAATTACAATACATCTGCGCAAGCTTGGCTAAATCATCCGCCGAACCGAACAATCCGGCATTAGAGGACACCCCTCCCATCATTGCAGCTCCTTCATCGTGTACAACACCATGTAGTTGAGTCATTCTAAAGAAGGTATCTCTTTCTGTGGGAATAATACGATCTAGATCATAGAATTGATAGGGATTATGAGTTATTGAGAATGCACCTAAAGGTTGATAGAATGTTTCCTTTAAATAATTTTCGAAAGAAGGATGGTTGTTTTGAACTTCGATAATTTCCGGGAGTAAATAAAAAAGGAGCCCTGAGTAGACGTAACCAGGCTCTTCATTTAAGGGAGATTTTTTAATCATTTTGTAGATCTTCTTCTTGTATCCATTGTGTAGCCACATATCATCTGTTAGCCAAACATTATATTTTTTTGAAGAATCAGGTTTGACCGTTCGACCTTTCCATTTACCGTTTTTACGCTTCGCGGTAGTCCAATAAGCAATCCATGATTGGAGGCGTGCATTATGTGCCAGGATTTGCCGCAGAGGAATCTTTCCTTTATTGGATCTGGCCATTGCTGGAGCATAATACTCAAGCGGTTGCTCAAGATCAAATTTCTCATCACTATGGAGCTTCATTACGGCGGCCAATCCAGCGGTAACTTTAGTGACGGAAGCAAAATCATATATATCAGTCGTTTTTACTTCTTGAATCTTGTCGTAAGTATGAAACCCAAATGATTCATGGTAAACCACATTACCATCTTTAGCTATCAAGACCTGCATGCCTGGAAATACTGAATCCTGAATAGCTGCTTGAGCAATAGCAAAAATACTATCCCGTACTAGATCAGCATCCATTCCGGCTGTTTCTAGATCTGTATAACCCAAACGAATTTTCTCCATTTGAAGGCCGCTACCGGAAAGAAATTGTTCGTTAATATCTGTTTTCAATTTTTTATTTACGGGTTGACCTCCAAAAACTACTTGAGCTAAAGCCGAAACATGTTCTGCATTGAATTGGGGTGAATAAACAACCGCATTAATGTGTTCAGGAAAACGCAGAGTTTTCATTTTTAAAGTGTCACCCCATAAACATAAAACCGATTGTACGCTATCAGGAATCTGATTTAAGAAAGTTTGGATACCTCGAGGTGATCGTACCAGATCCACCCCAAAAATGTAAACACTGTCTGTAAGGTTTTGTATAAACCAATCTCCTTTAAATTCAGGAATGAATTTTTTCTCCTTTATTGAATAAATGATTGAATATTTACTCAATGTGTTATCAAATGTTTCATCAAAGCTGTAAATCTTGGATTCAAGGTAAGAATTGGCTAACCCCTGTAAGGGAAGGATCGTTTGATCGTTTTTCAGCAAATAGATATCCAATGCTTTTTGTCCATTAAGTGGACTTGATGTAATCAAGCCAAAAAATAATAAATAGTAAACCATGCTTTGTCTCATAACCGAAAGATATGATTTTCTATTGGTTGCCAATACTTGGTTACTTCAGTTTTTTTTCAAAAAAGAGGATTCCTTCAGTAGGATTGTTATTGTATCGAGTTGTTGGATTAAATCCAAATTTCTGATAAAGCTTTTGAGCCACAGACATGGTAGGATGCGAATCTAATTTCATAATGAAATAACCAGCTTGTGAGGCCCTGTTTATTAAATGGTGAATTAAATGCTTACCCAATCCTTGGTTGCGATATTTAGGGCTTACATACATTCTTTTCATCTCACAGGTTGTTCCATTTAATTGTTGGTAAGCGATACATCCTGCAGGTTCATGTTCAACCTGAGCCAACAATAAGATACCACCTGGAGCATCATATTTTCCGGGAAGTTCATCAATTTCTTTTTGGTAATTACCCAAGGCTTTATCAAAAGTCCGCTCTACACCGTAGTCGAAAAACAGCTGTTTTATTTGTCCTATCAAGGGATCTTGATCTGCAACGGAAACTTTAAATTCCATACGTGTAGACCTTTTTTATGCGCTGACTATGCCTAGCAAATATTACAAAGTTTAATAATGGATTTCTACTGGCTCCCCGGTCTTAGCTGCTTTAAAAATACTTTCGATAATGATCATATCTTTCCATCCCATCACCCCGTCAGCAATCACCTTGGTATCATTAATAATGTTCAGCGCAAAGGCGTCCATTTGAGTTGCTTTTTGATTGTGTTGATGAACGGGTTGCTTTTCTCCATTAATGGTCAGGTGGGGCATAGCATATCCATAAGCAGGTTCCATACCATACCAACCATTTTCTGTCGATACCCGGATAGCATCATGTCGGCCGACGTAGCTGCTCGTGCAATTGGCAATTGAATCATCATCAAAAGTAAACTGCCACGTGATGGATTCTTCCATACCAGGAAGCTTATCCTTAAACTTCTTAAAGGTCTGTGCAGTCACTCGGATCGGATCTTTTCCAGTTGCATATCTACAACCTTGAATGCAGTAAACGCCGATATCCATCATTGGGCCTCCACCGGATAGAGCGGCATCTGTGAATCGCCAATTTTTACTATTGACCCCGTAAAAAGAAAGACCAGTTTCGATCACAGTAATTTGTCCTAACTCTTGTTTTTGCCCTATCTCCATAAACCGCTTGTGAGTAGGATCATATTGGCAACGATAGCCTATTTGCAATTTCACCCCAGCTTCTTCACAAGCAGCGATCATTTCCTTGCACCGGTCCGCAGATATCTCCATGGGTTTTTCACAAATGACATGCTTGCCGGCTCTTGCAGCCCGGATCACAAATTCATGGTGTAAGGCATTGGGGGTTACCACATAAACAATATCTACGGTATCATCCTTGGCGATTTCATCGAAAGATTCATAAGAATATATATGGTCGTCAGTCAGGCTATATTTTTCTTTCCATTCTGGTACTTTGGAAGGTGTCCCGGTTACAATAGCCGTCAGGTGACAGTTTATGGTCTCTTTTAACGCGGGAGCCAAATGATTGGTGGCATAATTGCCCAAGCCCAACATGGCCACGCCCAGTTTATCTTGTTTATATTTCAACAAAGTATCAGGTAATAATATTGCACTACTCCCTAAAGCTAGGTTGCTAATAAATTCTCTTCTGGATTTCATATGGAAACATTTTTATAAATATAAGAAAAGGATGCAGGTTTCATGATAAGAATGAAAGTTGATATTTTTATCGAAATCGGTGGTTTAATAAAGTAAAATTACCTCAAACCTGATGAGATGCAATGGCAAATAATTATTTACCGTTACCTTAGTATTCAATAATTTCCAATAAACAAAAATTAATGAAAATATTAAAACTGGTTTTTCTTATTATGATGATGCTATCTTATAGTGGATTGATGACGTCATGTGGACATTCACATGATCACTCGGAGCAGCACAATCATGATCATGACAACGATGATGATCACAGCCATGAAGGGGATGAAGACCATGATCACGATCACGATTCACATACCGAAGATGATCATAATCACGATCATGTAGCTGAAGCTGCTCATGGTGAAAACGCTGCATTCACCAGCGCATATGTTTGTCCAATGCATTGTGAAGGTTCTGGCAGCGATGTGACAGGTAAATGTCCGGTATGCAATATGGATTATGTAGCTCAGGTGGATCATACTAAAGACGGACATAGTCATTAGAGGATAGAAGGTAGAAGAACATTTACTCTCTAATCCTCTTAACTTCTTTACCTCTTAACCACCTAAGAAGCAATGAATATCAGATGCAAGTTCTAGAACAACAACCCTGGCTGTCTCTACTTCCTCCAGTACTTGCTATCATACTTGCTATTCGCACTAAACAAGTATACATCTCACTTCTTTTTGGGATTTGGTTGGGATGGATGATTGTTGCAGATTTTAATCCGCTTACTGGAACCCTACAGACCATTGAAGGTTTGGTAGATGTATTTCAAGACAAAGGCAGCACACGCACCATACTTTTCTCCGCGCTGGTGGGAGCATTAATCATCTTTATTCAACGCTCCGGTGGAGTCAACGGTTTTATTGCCTGGATTAACAAGCTTCTACAAAAATATGAAAACCGGCAGGATGGTAGTCACCGTATCATTGTCCAACTTTTTGCCTGGCTTACGGGTGTTCTGGTATTTGTTGAATCCAGTATTTCCTGTTTGACGGTCGGTACCCTCTATCGACCAATATTCGATAAGCTGAAAATACCCAGAGAAAAGCTGGCCTATATTGCAGATTCGAGTTCAGCGCCGGCAAGTATTTTAATTCCTTTTAATGCCTGGGGAGCTTTTATCATGGGATTGTTGGTTAAAGAGGGATTTGACAATCCATTTGGCACCTTGTTTCAAGCAGCTGCTTATAATTTCTATCCTATGCTGGCCCTGATTATTGTGGTCATTATCATCATGACCAAGAAGGACTTTGGCCCTATGAAAAAAGCAGAAGTGCGGGCAAAGGAGACAGGTAAATTATTGGCGGATGGAGCAAAGCCAATGGTGTCCGATGCACTTACTGCGGTAGCTCCAATTGAAGGGGTTAAGCCAAAGGCATTCAATATGATTATTCCTATTGCCACCATGGTATTTATGATGCCGATCATGTTGAGTTTTACCGGTTGGGAAGCTACCGGTTTATCAAATCCCAACGCAACCGGGTTCAGCAAGATATTCTATTCCATCGGGGCTGGTTCGGGATCTACTTCGGTTTTGGTAGCGGTGATTGTCGCGATTTTGGTATCAATGGTATTGTACAAAGCACAAAGGATATTGGGGATTAAAGAAATGGTAGAGCTCACCTTGAAAGGAATTTCTGAAATGATGCCATTGGCGTTATTGATGTTGTTTGCTTTTGCTATTGGTAACATTTGTAAAGAACTCGGGACAGGACCTTATGTTGCTGAAGTAAGTAGAGCTTGGCTATCGCCAGGTCTGGTACCATTCATCGTATTTTTGGTTAGCTGTTTTATTGCTTTCAGTACCGGTACTTCCTGGGGTACTTTTGCCATAATGATTGCCATTGCGGTGCCTATGGCCAAAGCGATGGACGCCCACGTTTATATGACCATAGCTGCTGCACTGGGTGGGGGCGTTTTTGGAGATCATTGTAGCCCAATCAGCGATACCAGTATAATCTCCTCGATGGCCTCCGCGAGTGATCACATAGATCACGTTCGAACACAAATGCCCTATGCCATGGTTGGTGGACTAATAACCGCAATAGCTTATTTGCTGATGGGTGTTTTGTAATTATAATTCCAATAATAAGCGATGAATCACCTCTTTCAACGTTAATTATATTTTCTAAAGAATGCTCCAATTGTAAAGATAATTGATCATTATTTCCAGAAGGACCCATCTTTTCGCTCTGATATTTATTGAAAAATGAACTAGTTGGTAAAGCTATTCACGGATACTTTTTAAAATGGCTATAGTTCCATCCCTGCGGGGATCAGCAGCGGCTTCCAAATTGTCTCTATTCGAAATAGCATGGACTCCACCAAAGTAAGGGTTGAGGCTGTGCATGATTAAATCCTCATTCGGTTTAGTAATCTTAAAACTTATAGCTTCCAGTTCGGTTATTAAAGTACTATCCATTTCTTCCAGATAGACCCTACTTCCAATAGTATGGATTCGGGGAAAAGCAAGTACTTCCTTAAGCGACAAGTCCGGTTGGTCCACCCATAATTGAATGAGTTGAGCGGTCGTGGAAATGATTCGAGCACTTCCCGGACTGCCGATTACCAGTTTATTTTTATTACCTCTTTGCACAATAGTCGGTGACATACTACTATAAGCTGGAGATGAAGATTTGAGATAGTACTTATCAAGTGAGTCTGTCACCTTGAAGTCATCCATGTAACTGTTATAAAGGAATCCATACTCTTTTGATTCTATGCCGGCTCCAAAATAGGCATTGATACTTGCTGTAACGCCTACCATCATACCGTCGCTATCCATTACTGAGAAATGTGTAGTCTCTCCAGTCTCATCTACAGAGTACCTATTTATTTCTTCATCAAATTGTTTTGGGTGACCTGTGATCGATTTTCTCTTCTCATGAGCTCCGCTGAAGCTAGTAGCCAGCTCCTTAAATCTTGAATAAGGTTTTTTTAGTATTTCGGCGGATATAGAATCAAGTTGAGATAGCGCATGGAGCATGACCCATCCACCGGCCGGTGGAGGTACCGTGTACACTTGATAATCTTTACGAAACGAAATTGAAAGTGGCTTGGATATTTTTGGCGCAGGGAAAGTGGCAAGATCCTTTTTTGAAATCCAACCTTGAAATTCTAACATGTCTCGTGTGATTCCATCTGCTATTTCTCCTTGGTAAAAAACCTGATCACCCTGATTAGCGATCAATTGTAATGTTTTAGCCAATTTTGGTAATTTCAATGTATCTCCTTCCTGTGGACAAGCCGAATGATTGATTAAATAGGAGCTCGCATTTTCTTTGAGTTTAGCGCAATATTTTTGATAAATCAATGCACGGAATGGTCCAATTTCAAATCCTTGTAAAGCCAGCTTGATAGCCGGCTGTATGCATTGACTCCAGGTAATTTTTCCACTGCCTAAATGCTGGTGAGCCCAGTATAACGTACGCACGGCTGAGGGTATGGTACTTCTTCTGATCCCACTTATTGAATCAACATGCACCACTGAAGGGGAAAGAGTCGTTCCATTAATCACCATAGGTGCTTCTCCAACTTTGCTATAAATTATTTGCATCCCTCCTCCAATTCCACTCATGGCCGGTTCGGAAACATTAAGTGCAAAGGCAATAGCTATTGACGCATCGATCGCGTTGCCTCCTAGCGACAAAATCTTTTGCCCTGCCTGTGTGGCTTCAGGCGTTGCTGTACTGACTGCTGCAGTTGGTAGTAGTTGGTTCGCAGTTGTACATGCTATACAAAAAGGCAAGATTAGTATGAATAAATATTTTATCATAAGTTGTTTAACCAGGTTTTCAACACCTCTAATCCTTCCACTATTTTGGGAGCAATCGATAGCATATATTCAGCAGAAGTCAAATTTTTATCAATAGTCCGTTCCAACTTCAATGCCTGTTGTCCATCAAAGTCTACATACGCCAGACGTGCAGTCAATTCAGATGGATCTCGGAAAAAAACGGAACCTGGGAGAAGCGCAATCCCCGTTTGCTCCAACAAAGTAGCGCAAAGCATTTTACTGGTTTCAATTCCTTGTTTAAATAGGATCCGTCGATAATATTCAAAATCGATAAATAGGTAGAATCCGCCCTGAGGTTTTGGACTTTTAATATGCATGTCCAGTAATGATTTATGAATATGATTACCGATGGTGTGTAAAATATTTATACTTTGTTTTTTAGATGAGATTATTTGATCATGTTTTTCAAATGCGGGTACTGCTGCAAATTGAACCGGAGCGCTAACTGAAGTAAAAGTCTCACTGGAAATTTTGTTCATTATTTTGGTAAGGCTTTCAATCGATGGATTCAAGCAGCAATAGCCCAGACGCCATCCGCCAGCGCCCGCCCATTTACTAATACCTGAAGTAACGATTGTTTGATCATAAAAGGAAGCAATAGAATGGTAATTTTCTTCGAATGAAAGATCACCATATATCTCATCCGAGATGATAATAATATTATGAACTTCAGCCACTTTCGCAAGCTTTTGCAATTCATTAGCTGAATAAATATTCCCCACCGGATTATTAGGAGAATTCAGTATTAGTATGTATTGAGAAAAGAGTTGGGAATTGCATGCATGGACCAGCTGACCGGGGGTGACTTTATAGTCATGCTCGGCACTGGTTGGTATCTTGATGATCGGTTTGTGTACCAGGTGGGCTTGGGGACCATAAGATACCCAGCTGGGAGTAGGTAACAATAAAGGTCCTTCTATAGCCAACAATAATTGGAAAATAAGTTGTTTGGATCCAGGTCCAATCAGGATATTTTCCGCTTGATAAGGACAATGAATTTTTGCTGCCGAATACGCGGCAATTTTTTCTCTCAACAACCGTAAACCTTGTACCTCCAGATAGCTTTTTTCTGATGCAAATTCACGAAGTGTCTCTACCATTATCTGGGGGACCGGAAAGGGTGATTGCCCAAAACCCCAGCGATACACTTGTTGACCGGATGCGAATCGTTTTGCAGACACTTCATTGATATGTAACGTAGCAGAATGTACCAGTCCCGCCAAATAAGGATGCGTTTTCATACTATCAAATTAATAAAAGTACATTAGGATTTACCGATTTGGTCAAGTGAATTTCAGTATATTTAATTATTAAAAATTCATGCGTTCATAAATCTTGCTCGATGAAAAAAATATTCCTTAAAATATGCTCATTATTTTTTATTTTCCTTGGTCCGCTCTTTCTACAAGCGCAAACCGTATTGATCAAAGTAGGTCATATCATTCAACCGGAATCGGGTGATGTTCTAGCAGACAAGAGTGTGCTAGTTGAAAATGGGATAATCAAAGAAATCATGAATACCAAATCGGTTGATGAATTAAAATATGATCGGATTATTGATTTGGGGAATGTCTATTTAATGCCGGGTATGATGGATGCTCATGTGCATTTGACCTATAACGGTCCAGTAGGTAACTTCAACCCAAAGGCTACCTATGCCGATGAACCCACGTCACTAAGAGCGCTTCGTGGACTCAAAAATGCCAATGATCTACTTAAGGCAGGATTTACCACGGTCAAGGAAATTGGCAATGATGCTGAGTACGCAACCGCTTCCATTATCAAGTCGATTAACCAAGGCTGGTTTGAAGGCCCAACCATATTATATGCAGGTAAGATCATCTCTCAGTATGGTGGTCAGATTGGCGGTATGAGTCCTGAACGAGAACCATTGTGGGAGCATGAATATATTATAGCGGAGACTCCGGATGAGATCCGCAAAGCAATACATGAAAATATGTATTATGGAGCCAACACGATCAAGTTGGTAGCGGATGCGAATCCATATTTCTATACCGAAGATCAGATTCGTGCCGCTGTAGATGAAGCCGCTCGATTTGATATGCATGTAGCTGCTCATGTAGACGGAGGAGAAGCCGCTCGAAACGTGATCAATGGAGGGGCAGCCGCCGTAGAGCACGGTTTTAGTTTGGACAATGAACTCCTGCAACTGATGGTTGAAAAAGGTACCTATCTTTCTGGTACAGATTTTACTCAACCTCATTTAGAAGCGATGGGAATGCCTGGGAAGTGGGCGGGTAAGTTAGCAGATCGGATTGTGAGTCGCCTCAGAAATGCGCATGAATTGGGTGTCAATATTGTGTTTAGTACGGATGTGGTCGTAGATCTGCCGGGAATGAATCGGGCCGAATCTAATTTGGAATTTTTAAATGCTTGGAAAGCCGCGGAAATTCCGAATGAATATATCATTAAAGCTTTGACTATCAATAATGCTAAGTTATTTGGTATGGAAGATCAACTTGGTAAAATAGAATCTGGCTATAAAGCAGACTTGATTGCTCTACCAGGTAACCCTTTGGATGATATCGATATCCTGAAAAAGGTTTCTTTTGTGATGAAAGGAGGCATAGTGATGGTAAATGAAAGAACTTGAAAAAGGGAAAAGGGAAAAGGGAAATGGAGGCCGGTAAGCGTTTATTTAAAATCAATGATCTAGATCATGGGAGGGGATGAGATAAATTATCGCCACACATGATTTGAAGTTCATTGACCCACAGTCTATTAATATTATCTTTATTTTGGCTTGTGCAGATATTGCATCAGCCGTTTGAGAAAAAAATAAAATATTTGTATAGATTATATGGGCGATATAAAAGATATTCGGGAGTTACCCCAAAAAAAAGTAATCAAACCCGTCAAACTGGACGAGCACATCATCGAAATCGTGAGTGACTCTGGTGAAGGCGCTCAAAAATGTGGACAAAGTTTGGGCGCAATTTCCGCAAAAATGGGCAATGGAGTGTGGACTGTAGAGATCATACCGGCGGAAATTCAACCCCCTGCGCGATCCCGGGAAGGTGCTTCTGGCATCAGAGTAAGAATCGGATCAAAAAAAGTGACCAATACGGGGAACTATGCCAACCTGGTCATTGCCCTTAATGAGCAGGTCATCTATGGCCGGTTGAGGCAGGATGCTTATGATGACCAAACCGTCATGTTTATTGAAAATAAGTGGGCAACACATGAACTTGATTCAATACGACAGCAATATGCAGATGCCATCGATGAATTTAAAGCGTTAGGCATTCAGGTTCATGAAATACCGATGGAAACCGAGTGTCTCAAACTAACACCTAATCCTCGAAAAGGTAAAAACATGTGGGTGCTGGGATTACTCTGCTATATATATAATAGGGACGTCAGCAAAGCAGAGGAACAAGTCCAATCCATTTTTAGAAAGAAATCGCAGGCAATCATTGAAATGAATCTTAGATTGTTAAGGGCTGGGTATGACTGGGCGGAAAGGAATATTGAGCTGCACTTTGAAATTCCTGCGATGCAAGTTAGCTCCGATCAAGTAGTCATGAATGGTAATGAATCCCTAAGCTTGGGTATTATGGCTGCCGGCATTGAATTATGTTCCATGTACCCCATCACGCCGGCTACATCGGTCACTCATCATCTTGCGGAATATTTTGAACGGGTTGGTGGCATTGTGCATCAAGCGGAAGATGAAATAGCCGCTATAGGATTTGCAATTGGTGCTTCTTTCGCTGGTAAGACGGCGATCACCGTCACCTCAGGACCTGGTCTGGCGTTAAAGACTGAATTTTTAGGATTGGCAGTTATGGCAGAGATACCGCTCGTTATTATCGATGTACAACGAGGCGGTCCTTCAACCGGATTGCCTACAAAAGTTGAACAAAGTGATTTACTGGCTGCTATCTATGGTGAAGCCGGAGATGCTCCCAAGATTGTACTGGCTGCAGCAACTATAGAAGAGTGCTTCCATTTTGTGATACTAGCACGAAAACTAGCCGAATCCTTCCGAACCCCGGTCATACTTCTGAGCGATGCTAACCTGGCTACCGGTGTTCAACCTTTCCCTCGACCTAAAATCGATACCGAATGGTTTTCAGCTCCGATTGATCAAAGTCCTTGGAAGGAAGATACAAAACCTTTTGACTGGGATCCTCAAACAGGTCTGAGCAAGCGGCCTATCCCTGGACAAAAAGGAGGCATGTACACGGTCACTGGGCTGGCGCATGGCCCTCATGGCCGGGTAGCCTACGAGCCTGAAATTAACCAAAACAGTGCTGAGAGCCGAAGTAGGAAGATCGCTGCTTTCCAAAAAACACTCAAACCACCTATCATACATGGAGACGCAGAAGGAGACTTACTGCTGGTGGGATGGGGTTCTACCCTGGGAGCGATCGAAGAAGCTGTTGATCGGGCACGAAATCTGGATTTTAAAGTTAGTAGCCTTCACTTGAGGTTCATGTTCCCTATTGTACCTGGATTGACCGAAATTTTCAGCCGCTTCAAAAAAGTAATAACTGTTGAAATTAATTACAGCGACCAACTCGGGGATCCAATGATCACGAAAGAAAATCGACGCTATGCACAATTAGCCTGGTATTTACGTGCTAAGACTCAATTTGATATTGACTGTTTTAGTAATGTTTATGGCCAACCGATGAATCCAGGAAAAGTATTCCAATTGATTGAACGGGAATTATCTGAAGGAACAAATAATATAAACTCTTAATAGTATGTTAAACCCAACGCATGAATTATGTTCTATCCCCATGCCGGATCAATACTTCGGGATGGATGACTATGGTAAAGGTACACCACGATGGTGTCCTGGCTGTGGAGGACATTCAATTTTGGCTTCCGTCCAAAGGGTATGCAAAGACTTACAATATCCACCTGAAAAGACTGTGTGTGTTTCAGGCATTGGATGCAGTAGTCGTTTTCCTCATTACATGGGTACCTATGGATTTCACGGATTACATGGTCGGGCATTCCCGGTAGCCTGCGGAATCAAATTCAGACGGCCTGACCTGAATGTCTTTGCTATCACCGGGGATGGTGACTGTTGTTCTATAGGCGCCGGTCATTGGGTGCATGCTATCCGATATAATATGAAAATGGTGGTCTTACTATTCGATAATGGAATCTATGGACTTACCAAAAAACAGACCTCGCCCACCAGCCCAATGGGAACCTTATCCAATACGCACCCTGCTGGTTCTGTATTACCCCCAATCAATCCTATTCAAACAACACTAGGCCTGGCTAATGTGTCCTTCGTTGCTCAAACCACAGACTGGAATTCAGCTCATCTATATGCCACCATACGCAAAGCAGCAGATCATCCTGGTCTGGCTTTTGTGCGTATTGTTCAACGTTGCCCGGTTTTTATGAGGGACCTGTATGGTGATATCGCCACAAATAAGGACGAACTTATTTTATTATCACACCAAAACGGTATTGACCTCAAACCTAGTGCGCTCCAATCTTTTAAGCACATCTTGGAGCACGACCCCAGCAATATTCATAAAGCACGTGAACACGCTGAGACTGAGGATGGGATCCCAATAGGATTGTTTTATCAAAATACTAGTAGCCCGAGATACGATCTTTATGGTGCTCACAACAGAGGAATGAACACTACTGATAAAAAATGGGCACTGGAGTCGTTGCTGGACCAATATACCATAAGAAACAATTAATCATGACCGAAAGGGATACACTTCAATCAGAAGATGCTTTAACAGCATTGGAAAATCGTGATTTTGTACCTGTACTAAACGAGGTAGTGCCATCGTCTGAAGAAGAACTGCTGAATTATCGAAAGAAGTTGAGACAGTATTTTCTGCAAGGAAAGAAAACAGAAGATAGTTGTCCATCAAACGTAGTGCCTGTATTACTCACTACCATGCTACAGCGTAATATTGAGTCGCTAGATTATCCCATTCTGTGCAACGAGGACAATCGTAATCTGACCAACTTGTACAATATATTACATAAGCTGATCTTGGACCATTTTAATAAAGATGATGCCAACATATTGATCGACAACCTCCCTCGGATGATATCGCAGGCGCAAGAAAAGGCTATTGAAGAAGATGCGGTTCGCAATTATGAACTTGTGGTGAATGATGTGTTCGAGTCATTCACTCAGAACGGTAGCCAATCAGGGGAAAATGCATCGTTCCTAGAGCAATGTGAGCAAATAAAAATACATTTGCTGGAAAAGTCTTCCACAGTTATCGATTTCTCTAAATCAACCGTTTTTCAGATCCTCAACTGGCAATTAAAAAATCGGAAAGAACGAAACCAAACTTTTCTGAAGACCCTGAAGAAAAGTATTTCTGGTTTGAATGAAATTTTATTATTGCATATGGATGAAAAGGGTAGTCCGCAGGATCATTTTGATTTTGCAGAGGAGTTGATTTCTTTCGATAAAATCCAAGATATGGCTCCAGCTGTAGTCAGTTCGAGTCTACCGGAAGCCAGATTGAATCGGTTGCGCCAGTGTTACCAAACCTTGTCAGAAGCACATAAATCTTATTCAAAAAGCTGTTGTACTATTTTTGCCAGCCAAAAACTAGCTGAAGAATTTGTACTGAACAAGATAATGGACCAAGCCACTCTTGAAGTTACCTCCAAGGGATCCTGTGCGAAAGCCCGAGAATATTACAAAAATGAAATCCGGAGTTTTGTTCAAATCATTGCCGCACTCCGATTGGCTGATTTGGAAATCAAACAACAATACAATGAGGATTTGCATAACTCCTACTTTGCGGGCTTTGCCCTTTCTCATTTAAGTGATGATGATATCCGGAATTTTCACTCTTTGATTGTTGTAGAGGAAAGCCGTAATTTAACTCAACAGCCTAAAGACTTTCTAGCCTTACTCTTGGAGGGTGCGTTCGCAAATGTATTAGCCATTAATAGGTTTGATGAAATCAGTGGTACGTTTCAGCAGAATGATTTAGATGAGACTTACCTTGAACTTGCTGCTCTGGCCATCTTCAGACGAAACACCTGTGTGTTCCAGGGAGGTGCAGATACTCCCGATTGGTTGAATGAATCCCTACAAAAGGGATTAGATGCACCATGCCCTACCTTGTGGAACATCCTTATATCAAAACCAGAACCCAATCAAGAACATACAGATATCCTTTCGCTTAAAATAGCTATCGAAAGTCGGTATTTTCCTCGATTAGTGTACAACCTTCAATCCGGAGATGACTTTGGCAGCCACTTTGACCTTAGTGAAAACCCGCAACCTGAACAACAATTTTCGTCTTACCAACAGGAGATTCTAGTCACTCGGAAAAAGAAAATTGAGAACTACCATCTTTCCACAGCTGACTTTTTAGCCTTTAGTCCTGATAATTGTAAATTACTCGAGATTGTACCCTCCAGGTTCTGGCATAAAGAGCTTATCCCTCTGGCTGAATATCTTACGCTGCCAGCAGATGCACAGGATGGCAAGGTCCCTTTTATCTGGGTAGTGGATGAGCAGAATACATTGCAAAAGGCAGCCATTCCCGTTTCTTGGCTTCAGCGCTGTAGAGCCCGTCTGGATTATTGGCTTTTCCTACAGGAATTAGGAGGAGTGAACAGTAATCGCATACGCCATACGCTGGAAGAAGCAAAGTCCCAATGGGAAACCAGTAAAGAAACTGAAATCGAAGAGATTAAAGCCCAGCTTCTTACAGAATTCGAAAGTACTCGAACGGACGATTTGGAAAAAGCCATTCGAAGAATACTTAATGCGCTAATTGACGGTGACCAAGATTTTACTAAGCTACAGCAACCGAGCAGCATAACAACAATTCCAACCGGGGAAGCGAGCAAAACAGAGCACGAGCCCGAATTAGACCAGACCGGTGAAATCATTAAGCCAACTATACAAAGCAATGTTTGGGTTGAAAGTGATGAATGTACGTCTTGCAGTGATTGTATTGATGCATTGCCGTCAGTATTTAAATACAACAGTGATAAACTAGCTTATGTGCATAATCCAAAGGGCAGCACCTATGCTCAAATCGTTAAAACAGCTGAAAAATGCCCCGCCCGATGTATTCACCCTGGGCTACCCCATGACTCCAGTGAACCAGGACTGGAAAAACTCATAAAACGAGCTGAGAAGTATAACTGAGAAATTTCCTATATATATAAAAATGTGTTCTCTGTGGGATTTTGAATTCATGATTTGATTGCAGTTCAAGTAGATGGGAAATTTTGTTGGTAGAAAATTCCTTTCCTTTCTTGTGTTGCTCAACCGAACGATTTACTAATTATTAAAAAGGATTTACCTTAAGATAATTTTTAAGGTATTCACTCTAGTGATGCGCTAGATTCGTATGGTACACATCCGGTTTTAAGGAAGGATGAATTTTATTTTCCGAAGGTAGAAATTGATTTGGGGTATTTTGATGAGTCCAATCAAAC
>JAHEJC010000493.1 GCA_024639065.1 Lewinellaceae bacterium
GCGGAATATAACGGTTTGATTGCATTCAAAGCATCATGCATAGCTACATGCATCATGGCCTCAGCTCTCACTCCTTTTAACGTGAGCAACCCATCTTCAGCTAATGCCAGTTTCATGATCTTTTCATTCCATGCAGTAATAATGTCCGATGAGTATGAATCGACTTCAACAGATTTTGATATACAATTTTGCAATAAGATGAAACTGGAAGTAACCATAAAAAACAAAATTCCAAATTTGATTCTAACGTCCATTTTATGGTTTTTTAAGTTCGAAATACTTCATATCAATAATAGCTAAGTAAATGTACAATCTCTGATATTTGTGGTTACAATTTTATTATAAACCGTTTAGGATGCTAACAATATTGGTTCAAAATTTAAGAAAATGGTACCATTTAAACAAATCCATATCATTGAGGCGTTTTGTCGCTGTCGCATTCCTAAAGGAAAACGCTTTCTTCATAACAGTTGTTTCTCATGATATTACCAAACTTACCTAAAATAAAAATTTTGATATATTAATCAGACTCATCTTTGATTTTTATGGTAAATGGTTATGAGTTTTTTACATTTGCCTCTTAACAGAAAATTTATGGGATTTACCACTACTGATTTATTAACATCGAAAACCAGAAAAGACCTGGTTCGATTAGCTAAAAAAAAGGACTTTGATATTAAACGAACCATTAAAAACCTCAAATATGAAATTGAATTAGAAAAACTTCAGGGAGAGTTGGTCAATCTTCAACAATGGATTACCAAAAACAGATTGCGCGTCGCCGTGCTTTTTGAAGGAAGAGATGCAGCAGGTAAAGGTGGGTCTATCAAACGCTTTAAACAACATTTAAATCCAAGGTCCATGCGGGTAGTCGCTCTATCCAAACCTACCGAAGATGAGCAAGGACAATGGTATTTTCGACGATATATAAAAGAGTTGCCTAATCCAGGAGAGATTGTATTTTTTGATCGTAGCTGGTACAACCGGGCGGTTGTGGAACCAGTCATGGGGTTTTGCAATCAGAGCCAATATGATCAATTCATAGTACAGGTTCCTGAATTCGAGCACATGTTATATGAAGATGGCGTGACCATTATTAAGTTTTGGTTTTCCATCTCCAAAGAGGAGCAAAAAAAGCGATTTGATGCCCGGTTGGAAAATCCGCTAAAACAATGGAAATTCAGTCCGGTAGATGTAAAAGGTCAGGAGTTTTGGGATAAATATACTTACTACAAAGAGCAAATGTTTAGTAAAACACATACCAACTTCAGTCCCTGGATCATTGTAAAAACCAATGATAAGAAAACGGCCAGACTAGAAAGTATGCGTTATATATTGTCGAAATTCAACTATGATTCGCGTGGAGAATCGAACGTTTCGTTACTCCCCGATCCAAATGTAATTGTTCGCTATTATCGCAACACGCAACAAATTGACATTTAAAAATTATTAAATGGAATCCTCGAAAAAAGCAAAGTTGACCAAAAAGGATTTAGATCTAATAAATTCTAAAATTGGATTAAAGAATTTATTCGCCAGCAAAAACATCGATGTTGAAAAAGCATTGCACAATGCTCAATTTGAAACAGATCTTCGAGCACGTCAAGTCGATTTAGTAAAATTGCAAAGCTGGGTGATGAAAAACCAAGAAAAAGTAGTGATCATTTTTGAGGGAAGGGATGCTGCTGGAAAAGGTGGTGCCATTCGAAGAATAACTGCCCACATTAATCCCAGGTATTTCAGAATTGTGGCGTTGAATAAACCTTCTAAAGATGAGCAGGGTCAGTGGTATTTCCAGCGCTATGTAAATCAACTCCCCAAACCAGGTGAAATTGTCTTTTTTGATCGCAGTTGGTTTAATCGAGCCGTTGTAGAACCTGTCAATGGATTTTGCACTCAAGAAGAGTATGAAATTTTCATGTCGCAGGTTAATGACTTTGAAAAAATGATAACTAAATCCAACACCTATTTAATCAAATTTTACTTTTCAATCACTAAAGAAGAACAGGCAAAACGCTTTGCAGAAATTAAAGAAAGTAACCTCAAACGGTGGAAGATCTCCCCAGTTGACCTGAGAGCACAGGAATTATGGGACGAGTACACGAAGTATAAAAAAGTAATGCTGAATGATACGGATACAGCACATGCTCCGTGGGTCATCATTGATGCGAATAATAAACCTCATGCCAGGCTCACCGCTATGAATTATATTCTGGACACAATTCCTTATAAGGAATAAACAAGACCGGTCAAATTGGCTTGTTGGCTTTTTGGCGTATTGGCCTGTTGGATTGATTGGCTAGCCCTGATAATGATTCTTGTAGTATTCCTGGTAGGCTCCTGAGGTTACATTTTCCAACCAAGCAGCATTATTCAAATACCAATCTATGGTAGCGGCCATCCCTTCTTGGGGAAAAACTTTGGGCTCCCAGTTTAATTCATTTTTAATTTTAGTAGCATCAATAGCATATCGCCGATCATGACCCTTTCGATCTTTTACAAAGGTGATAAGCTCCCTGGATTTACCTAAAGGTCGATTCAATTTTTTGTCCATTAAATCACAAAGCATATGCACCAATTTTATATTGGTCATTTCGTTGTTCCCTCCAATGTTGTAGGTCTCCCCTACCTTTCCTTTATGAAAAACTACATCAATAGCATCTACATGATCGCCTACCCAAAGCCAGTCGCGTATATTCAATCCGTCACCGTAAATAGGTAATGGTTTGCTATGAAAAATATTATTAATCATTAATGGAATTAATTTTTCCGGAAACTGATAAGGACCATAGTTGTTACTGCAATTAGAAATAACCACTGGAAAATTGTAGGTGTGAAAAAATGCACGAACAAAATGATCTGAACTTGCCTTAGAAGCCGAATAAGGAGATCGAGGATCATATGCAGTCGTCTCTTTGAATAATCCAGTAGTACCCAGACTTCCGTACACTTCGTCAGTAGATACGTGATAAAACAAAACCCCTTCTCTATCTGCCCAATATGTTTTTGCTACTTGAAGCAAATTGGCCGTTCCAATCACATTTGTATAGATAAATTCGAGCGGATTGGTTATGGAACGATCTACATGAGATTCGGCTGCTAAATGTATAACCGCATCAAATTGATGGGTATCAAAAAAAGATTTAATGGCATCTTCATTTACAATATCCCCTTTCAAGAAGGTGTAATTAGGTTTATTTTCCAGGTCTTTTACATTTTCAAGATTCCCGGCATAAGTAAGCTTATCCAAATTGTAAATAAGATACTGAGGATATTTATTAACCAATTGTCTCACCACATGTGAACCAATGAAGCCTGCTCCTCCAGTGATAAGTATGGATCTCTTATGCATATAATTGTTTGATTTTTTGATGCTTAATCTTTTTTTAAATCAATAACGCTTTTAAAATAATCTAACGTTTTGATTAAGCCTTCCTTTCTAGAAATAGTTGGCGACCAATTTAATATTTCTCTTGCTTTGGTTATGTCGGGTTGCCTTATTTTTGGATCATCTTCAGGCAAAGGTTTATAGATCAAATAAGCATCTGGATTGGCTACCAATTCAATGATTTCTTCAGCCAATTGATGAATCGTAATTTCATCCGGATTTCCCAAATTTACCGGTAAATGGTAGTCACTTAATAAAAGCCGGTAAATACCATCCACCAAATCATCTACAAAGCAAAAAGACCTGGTTTGTTGCCCATTGCCAAAAATAGTCAAGCCTTCTCCTCGGATCGCTTGTCCCATGAACGCTGGGAGTGCTCTTCCATCATTTAGGCGCATTCTGGCTCCAAACGTATTAAAGATTCTTACTATCCGTGTCTCCAGACCATGATAATTATGGTAAGCCATAGTGATTGCCTCTTGAAATCGTTTTGCTTCATCATAGACGCCCCTGGGTCCGATTGGATTTACATTGCCCCAATAATCTTCAGACTGAGGATGAACCAACGGATCTCCATATACTTCTGAGGTACTAGCAATGAGGATGCGGGATTTTTTCTCTTTGGCCAATCCCAGCAAATTATGTGTTCCCAGTGAACCAACTTTTAAAGTTTGAATGGGCATTTTTAAATAGTCAATGGGCGAAGCAGGAGAAGCAAAATGGAGAATATAATCTAAATCACCGGGCACATAAACAAAGCTAGATACATCGTGATGATAAAAAGTAAAATGTTCATGTGGAAACAAATGCTCAATGTTTCTCAGATTTCCAGTGATCAGATTATCCATGCCGATTACATGATAACCTTCCAGCATAAACTTATCGCAAAGATGTGATCCCAAAAATCCGGCCGCTCCTGTGATTAATACTTTTTTCAATGAGATGATTGGTTAAATTTGTAAATGAATTCAATCGGTAAATGTTTTAGATAATCACTTACATAATCTCTAATTCATAAACCCGGTTAAATATAAACACGAAAATAGATAATTCCTTGCGACTCTATAGAATAGCGATCGGTTTATTATTAAATGTAATAGTTATCCAATCCGCTTATGGTCAATCAGAACAACAACCGTGGATAC
>JAHEJC010000113.1 GCA_024639065.1 Lewinellaceae bacterium
TTTTTCTTCATCGGTTATCTTTTCCTTGGCAATCATTCTATCCAGGTTCTTGCTAATGGTGATCATTGCCTTGGCTAACACCTCTTGATTAATATCGATTAAAGAGACTAAATATCCTTTCATGGCGAAGACATGGGCAATTCCATTCCCCATGGTTCCGGCTCCTACTATTGCAACATTATTAATATTCATTGGTTAATGATTTGGCGAACTACAAAAATAAAGTATTTGGTTACTAAATGTGAGCAAAATTTGATTTTAAGGTTGAAAAATATAAGTACGATTTCTCCATGGCTATTTGTATACAGAAAGGTTCTTTGCATAAGCCAGTAGAGAGACCGGGTTAATAACAAATTCCAGATTCTGACCGGTCAGGGAGTCGCTATTTTAGTTGGTTTTAGTTTTTACCTTCAACTTTCAATTCGATAAATGCCTCAATGCCTTCTTGAAAAGCGTCAAGTACTACTTTTTTCGATTCTTGATCAGGAAAAGATCCGGATGTATCCAGCCATCTCTTTGAATTTTCTAAATAACCAATAAAATAGGTAGCATCGATCGATGATCGTATCGGCTCATTATCGATAATAACGTACGCAGGGCTGGTGTGGGCAAAAACTGTTTCGGGCCGCAGCGTGCCAAAGTATTGGTTTAGTTCCGTGTTACCATTTTCGCTATTTCTGCGTTGAAAGAGGCTTAGACCTTTTCGCGCATAGGGTTGACTGTATTGATAGGCCCTGGCGGCGATCCAGGTACTTTCTTCCGGGTAAAAATTGACTTCGAGCTTAGCGTATCGATCAGATGGATTGAGCTGTTTTTCAGCAATTAATTCACCATTAGCAATGATCTCCAGGCGGTCAATCGGAAATTGACTCCAGACCTCGGTTTTAATTTTATGACTTTTAGCCAAAAAAGGAATTACGCTTCCAGGACCTTGACCATCAATTTCAAAAACTAAAAAAGGATTATTGGTTATAAATGTTTTACCATCATTAATGGCTTGGATCCAGTTGGAATAATTAAAAGGCGCTTCCACCTTTGCATAAACCCGGTTGGCTCCGACGCTCACCTGGTTATTCATCTTATCGGTACCGGCAGTAGCCGGTATGCGAAGGCCACAATTTAAAAGACGATACCAAAGTCGTAAGCCTGAATTCATGGGCAACTCCGGTATTACGTCTGGAGCAAAAATAGGTTCCTGAAATGGATCGATGGTGCAAAGCAATTCGACGGCATCTATCTTTTTCAATACAAGTCCCAGGGGGCCTTCAAGACCAGGCCAGGCAGCAAAATGGGCCCAAGAAACATGACCACCATCCCGGTGGACTTCGTCACTGGCATCAATATTTAAAGGATAATGGTATTTGCGGGGAACCGCAGCAGGCTCAATTAATTTTGATTTAATGTTCAGTAAATTGATATGCCCCAAACGGTCTTCGCGAAATTCTTGCCCAAAGTAGACTATATGGTTGGGTTCGGACAAAGGTTCAATCGCTCCACGAAATCGATCATGGTCAATCGTAAAATCAGAAATTAAAACATTGCAGACATTTATATCTTCTGACTTCATCTGCAAGAGTGCTGTTTCTGGATCGATGTAATGGACGTGCACATCACCACTATACCAGTTCGATATCGGAAGTATAAAAGCCGGTTTTAAATGTAAATCAAGGTTGGTTTGGTTTCGAGAAACATCAATGGTGTCAAGGTAGACTTTATATCGAAATCCTTTAACCACTTCTATACAAATCTTTTCTGTAGGTAGAGATATCAAAAAGGATCCATCGGTATAGGTAAATCTTCTATCATCATCCAAAATAAGTCCGTCTTCCTGACTATGCGGATCATGGGTATTGGTGATGGGAAAATCGGCTAAAATTCCATCCGGAGCATAGTAATTTTCACCGAGGTCGTAAAATCGGACACGAGCAGCTGTAAGCTGATTTTCTTCATCATAAATGTGTACATCGAGGGTGGTCGTCGTAACGTTTTGTGCTGACAAAGGGATTGACGTAATGCAATGCAAAGAGATAATTAGCGGGAGAAACTTAGTTGGAATCATTTGGCTAGATTTAACTAAAAATACAAACTTCTGACCACTTCCTTGCCTTTCCTATTATCTTAAATGCTGTATGAAGCTGCTTTAAGAATTGACTTTGTGAAAAATAAAATTATCCTCTCCTATCTCTTTGCCATTATGAAGGAACTTGGATGTTTTTAATGATCCCTAAGCGCTGCTTCAGATATCCGACAATTGGACAATAGAAGCATACCAGAATCTTTTTTAAAGCTTGTCGAATCTATGTTCGATGGTTATTCAAAAAATTTGACCCGATCTGGTTAAATTAATGCAATAATGACCTCTCGACCATTCTACAATCAGCTTATATGTAATAAATGCTGATAAGAAATATAAATACTATTCTTCTCACTTAGTTTTTTAGAAGATAATCTAAAACAGGATCTATTCCCTTACTGTAACTTTGATAATCGGGTGGTAAATTAACATCAACGGGTATGTGATCCAGGCCCTGCTTTTCTGGCCAATGGACTTTGACTTTAGTCGTATATTCTATTAAAAAACCAGAATTTGGCAAGGTCATATATTCGTTGTTGTCAGATTGATTAGGGTGGGTCCTTCCGGCCTCTCCAATAAGCAACGCCTCAGTATGCTCTTTCAAGAATATACTGGCCACTGAAGCAGCTGAAAAGGTTCTTCGACCGGTAATTGCCCAGACTTTGCCTTTTTCATTTAACCAGCTCCTGGATTTGATGGCTTCGATTAATGGTTTACTTAAATGATAATTTCCACCATTATTATGTCTGAAATCCACTACGAATTTAGCTGGTCTAACTTTATCTATTTCAGTAAATAATTGTTTAATAAACTTTTTGATCGAGGGAGCGCCTTTCTGATTGTTTAACCTTGAAAATTTAAAATACATTATGCCACTTTCTTCAAGATATTGGGACCAATAATTTTCTTCATGAAAAGATAAATATAAGGGGGGCTCTATTTGATTAATTTGAAACAAGGTAACCCATTGACCATCTTGATATGAATTCCAGTCCAAGCCTGTAAATTGTTGATTGACTATCTTCCCATCAGTAAGTTGGAGCTGAAAGGTTACTTCTTCACGAGAATTTCCAATGTCCAGAAAAGACAGTAACTCAGTCAATATTAGATATCCGGGAGCTGCATAAAGGTATTCCATATCATTATCTCTAGACATATTGTGTTTAACGCGATCAAAGGCTTCATGCATTTTAAGTCGTCCAATTTGAACTACTTTAGCTCCAACAAATTGCTTAAACTCTTCGTGAGCTGCCAAGATTCGCAGCTCGTTACCAAAAAAATAAAGGCTAAGAGGAGCACGATGAAATCCAATGGTATTATGACCTATATTTAATTCTGTATGACCATCTTGAAGTAATGATAAAAGACGTTGAATTTCACAAGCAACCTCATAATTTTCTAAAGTAGGTATACGCTTTTTCAAAGCCTCTGTTTCTTTTGAAAATTCTGCCTTAATCCCAGGAATAAATGAAGCAAACTCTTTTTGAATTTTCTTATGGAGATAATCAATATCTTCAAACCATAAATCACTGGTCATTTCCTCTAATGGCGTCTGAGAACAGGCTTGAAAAATAAATAGAATAGAAATTGATAGTAACTTTAACCTTTTCATCACGTATTTTTTCTTCATAGATAGCAAATGGTTCTTTTTATCCGGTCAATTTTCAAAAAAAATGGGTACAAACCTATCGGGAAAAACTTTAAACGCATTGAATCAGGTATTGAGAAGGAGTAAGACTAGTGGCCTTTTTAAACGCATTGTAAAATGAAGACTTCGATTTATAACCCAGTTGGTATGCCAATTGCTCCATCTTAATATAATCGGATTTTTTTAAGACTCGTTTAGCTTCTTCTATCCGGTAATGATTGGTAAGATCAAAAAAATTGCCATTCATTTCAGAGTTAATTATCTGAGAAATGTGATGTTTGCTTAAGCCTGTTTTTTGAGCAATCAGGTCAAGTGAAAAATTAGGATTCAAATAAAGCTTTGAATCTTCAATGGTTCTTTTGATGACATTTAATTTCTCACGGATAAACTCCCGGGATAGCGATGACTTACTGTATTTTTTGGATGGCAATTGGATAATCCTGGGGTTGATCAACAAATAACCGGTAGTTGCATACATCGCAAAAGTACTGAACAAATCTACAGCAAAATCAGGAAATGGACTATGAAAAAAAACTTTGCCATTGACAACGCCTCCTTCCGACATAAATAAAATCAGGCCTCCAAAAACAAGTATTCCATTTAAAAAAATCAACCAATGCTTTTTGCTATTGACTAGTTTAATTTTGCCTGGGTTTCTTTTAATTAGCCCATATAAAGTATAGCCTCCATAAATCAACAAATGTAGTGCTATAAATTCGACTACGACCCAACCTTGAATCATCCATGGATCGGAAGAAAATGGCTGTGAGAAATCTTTATAAGGCATATCCACCTGTAAGAGTTGAACTAAAATGTTGTATTTAAATGCAGGTTCTTGAAGAAAGAAATTAAAAGAGTAGACAAGGTAAAATCCAAAAGGCAGAAAATGAATTACTTGTTTTATAAGGGGTACTTTTTCTCTGGACAAATATTTTGAATATAAAAGAAATAAAGGTCCAATTAATAACATGAATGGGACATTTGTATTCAGTAGAAATAGAAAATGTAACATGCTACCGGATCTTAACAAAAATGAGTGGATCTGAATAAACAAGAGAATAAGTAATGCGTATACAAGGAGCTTATGTTCTTTAAATTTATTTTTTGAACAAAATAATAGTATGATTAATACTCCTTGGAGAATTCCAAAAAGTACCAGCATAGAGATCCCATTCATGTTTACTGCAACATCAACCATTCCTGGTAAAGACTTACTTTAGTGGTCAAATGTTACATCATTTTATAAACTGTCTCATTTTTAACTTATTCATTAAAGGCCTAATGAAAATATAAATACAAAGGTAAGAATCAGCGTGGTGTTAATTAATGTCTCCTGTACTAATGATAAATATCATTGGAAATTCATATAAGGATATCTTATTTAGGATTCTGATGACGAACCCTAAATCAAAAGCCATACGGTGGATACTGATCATTTATGGTTTGCTATATCTGGTTTTGTTTTTTATTGAGCCGCTATTAAACTATGAACCCGAAAATCCAGACTTTCAGGTCACCAAATTAGAGGTAATTACTACTTCATTGGCCTTTATATTCTACCTTTTGGGGACTATTTATGCATGGAAAAATGAAAAGTTCGCAGGCATTATTCTTTGTGTTTGGCATTTTATGATATGGCTTTGCGCATTATTATTCTGGCGAGATGCAGGAATAGTGTTGATCATGGCATTTCCGATTCTCTTTCCTGGCGTCCTATTAATCAGGAATTGGTACATTCAAAAAAAAGACCACTATACCAAAGAAGTCAACCAATGGAATTTAAGTCTCAAAGTCCTTTTACTCAATTATGCAGCTATTTACTTGCTGGTTGTAGTCGCCAATATTGTTCCGAAATTAATGGGATGGGATCTACCGACACGCTTGGATGAATTGGCTACTTGGAGTTACACTTCTTTAACCGGACTAATGCTCTTGCTAGCTCTTTTATTATTTACAATAGGCTTTATTCTAAACTGGAGATACAAACTTTTGGCTGGAGTAACCTTTATCCTCTGGTATGTATTGATATTTATCCAGACTTATCGAAATCCTGAATTTGCTAATATCGGACCTTCAACTTTATTTGGATTGACTATTATGATTCAGGGGATCTTTTACCTCATTTATCATTTTAAGTTCGTTCGTAAGACGACTCAAATGGCATAAGGATGCATCTTGATGTTGAAATAAACTGAATAATCACCAACTTTTCAATCGTCTTTGCTTATACCTTTCAGAATAATCAAGCAAGGAGTTCCTACATTTGAGCTTGGAAAAGCTAGCAAAAAGTATCAAAAGCCATCACCAAATTATCAGCGATCATATCTGCTGAACGACCTTCTATGTGATGTCTTTCTAAAAAATGGACTAGTTTGCCTTCTTTGAACAAAGCAATAGATGGAGAAGAAGGAGGATATGGCAATAAGTACTGTCTAGCCTTTTCTGTGGCTTCTTGGTGAACACCTGCGAATACCGTGTAGCAATTATCCGGCTTTTTGTCATTTTGCAAAGCAAGCTTTACGCCTGGCCTTGCATTAGCTGCAGCACAACCACAAACAGAATTTACAACTAATACAAATGTGCCTTCTGAATTTTCAAAAATCTTATCAACGTCTTCAGCCGTTGACAGCCCCTGGAATCCAAAATCAGTTAGATCGGCTGCCATTGGCTTGACAAGTTCTATAGGATACATATTGATTTATTTTTTTTTGTTATTTGCAAAGTTATAACATAAATTCATTTTGTATGTTCAATGACGGTCCTATATTTGCATTTTCTATTTTGGAAATCAGTTGGTATGAAGATAAACACCATTATAGTATTCGTTTTTATTAGTTTGGTTATCAGTAATTGTACGTATGACAAACTGCCTGAGCCAGCGCCACCCGAGTTTTGTGAGACTGTACAGGTTACTTACAATGATCAGGTAAAAGAAATTATTGATAAGTCATGTGCATTAGCCGGGTGTCACTTGGCCGGCACCAAAGCGCCCGGTGATTTTTCTTCCTATCAGCTGATGAAACCCTATCTTAAGGATAATGAATTCAAATTTTACGTGATTGATTTAAAAGATGATCCTGATGTAGGCATGCCTCCTGATTGGGATACCAACCCGGGCCCTAAAAATCTTACGGACGAACAGTTCGAAATTATTGAATGCTGGGTAAGTAATAATTATGCTGAATAAATCCAAAAAAGATAAGATGCAAAAACTCTTACTTATTATTTTATCTTTCTGGGGAATGCAAGGCGTTTTGCAATCTCAGTCTTATCAAACTTTTAAAGACACCCGGGTAATCAACACGCATTCCGTTGAGACAGTTGCAAAAAACAAACTTGATTTTAGGGTATCCCATCGCTTTGGAGATCTTGCAGGAACCCGGGGCGGTTGGAAAACATTTTATGGATTAGAGAATGCATCGGATGTTTCATTTGGTTTTGAGTATGGAATCTCTGAAAATCTTACTGCCGCGATAATCAGGTCGAAAGGTGCCGGTCCATTACGTCAATTGGTGCATGGTTATTTAAAAGCTAAAATAATTAATCAAAAAGACGAAGGTTCACCAATAACTGTTTCAATTTTAGGCCTATCTACAATATCTACCGCTCAGAAATCGGAAAATCCCGAACTGCTGAATTCATTCGAAAATACCAATCAGCGCATGGCTCATCATGCCCAGTTATTATTGGCTAGAAAGTTTAGTGATAAATTCTCCTTGCAGTTGAGTACTGGTTTTACTCACCGGAATCTGGTTGGATTTAATGAAGAAAATGACATTTTCAGTATTGGGCTGGCAACCCGGATTAAAATCAATCGGGTCTTTGGATTTATTCTTGATGCAACTTATCCTATATCGGATATTTATACCTGGGATAGAGGTTACTATTTCCCATTGGGAATTGGATTGGAAATTGATACAGGAGGACATGTGTTTCAAGTTAACCTGACTAATTCCAATGGTTTGGTAGAAACTGATTATATACCTTATTCAAGTTCAAATTGGGAGGATAAGGAATTTAGATTAGGCTTTACTATTTCCAGATTATTCAACTTATAAAGTTATTCAGATTTTATGCACAAATTGGTTGTCATTAGTTTTTTAGTTTTAAGTTTAATTAGCATGAGTTGGATTATTAACCCTGTTCCTAATAATCAAATCTCAGATGAATCTTCCGTGGCTAGTATTTTAGTTTCACTAGGAGATAAACCCGTTCCACATCAGCCAAATTTAAATATGAAGGGTGTCTCTGCAAAAAAAGGAGAGCAGCTGGTCAAGTATGGAATGACCAGAAAACCCAATGGTGCAAAGACGCGAAAGCAAAGTCGTCATTTTGTCTGCACATCTTGTCATAATATAGAAAGAGAAGATCCAGATTTGGCTAATCCCAATCCGGAAGATAGGTTGGTATTTGTAAAAGAAAAAGGACTTCCTTTTTTGCAAGCTTCTCCATTGTATGGAATCGCCAACCGTCTAAAGTTTTATAATGATGACTATTTCAAAAAATATGGGGACCTCGTTGACAAGGCTCGAAATGATATTCGAGCGTCCATTCAATTATGTGCCACAGAATGTGCTCAAGGAAGGAAACTTAAAGGTTGGGAGATTGAATCCATCCTGGCTTACTTTTGGGATTTAGAACTAAAAGTAAAAGATCTCCATCTCAGTGAGGCCGAAAAATCTCAGATTAATCACGCGTTAGAAAATAATACAAACCAGGAAAAAGCAATCACCAACATTAAATCTAAATATTTAGATCATTCTCCAGCGCATCAATCACTGCCGCCCGAAGATCGAATGAAAGGATATGATGTGAAACCTGGTAATGTCGAAATTGGAAAATCGATTTATGAACTAAGTTGCAAACATTGTCATTATAAAGAGCGCTATTCATTTTTTTTATTAGATGATACCAAAGATACCTTTAAACATCTTACCCACCATATTTCCAAATATTCCAGGTATTCAATATATCAAGTTGCACGATGGGGCACCACCCCACTTAATGGTAAAAGAGCTTATATGCCTTTTTATACTCAGGAAAAAATGAGTAATCAGCAAATGGAAGATCTCAGAGCGTATTTAGAAAGTATGTCCGATTGAGATAAGTTTACTCTTCCTCGGTATGACGTTGAATGTCCTCTATTTTCTGTTCAATTTTATCACTTACCACAGATGCTACCGCCTTAACCGTATCTACCATATCTTCAACTGATTCACCAATAGCTGTTCCTACGGCTTCCAAAAGAGATTCTTCTTCTGGGCCTTTTCCCTTAGGCTCAGTTTTGGCTGTTTCTTCTTTTGGAACACTTTCATTTTCTTTCGTGTTGTCATCTGTGGATGGTTTTTCAGCATCGGCTTCCTTACCGGATTCCTGAGTCTCATTTGTTTCAGTCTTGCTAGATTCAGGAGTGGTTGGTAGCTCTTCTTTTGTTTCGTCGACAGGTTTCTCTGGCTCGTCTGTAAGCAATCCGGATAACTTTTCTATTTCTACTTTGCGTGTTTCTGCAGCTTTCTTAATATCCGCAGCAATCTTTTCTTTTATTTCTTCTTTTGCTTCTTCAAAACGCTCATGCTCTTTGATATTATTCTGTTTCTTTTTTTCCACTTCCATCTTATTTTCAAGATGCACTTTGGTTTTATGCATCTCGGCCAATTTCTCATTTTTAGATCGAATTCGCTCTTCGATCATTTTCATTTTTGCTTGTCTAATTTGTGCTTCCAATTGGCCATCCGAAGAATTGATCTTTTCTTGTTCAAATTGGAGATCCTGATTGTCTCGAGCAATTGACTTCTCCATTTTGCCAATTGCATTGATTAATCCATCGTATCTCCTTTTCAACCGATCTACTGAAGAGAATTTACTACCTTCGGCTTTTCCAAATCTTTTCTCTTTGACTGTTTTAAAAGCCTTGTCCAGTCTATTCCATACTTTAGATCGATCATCACGAGTGAAGGTTGTATCTCGAAAATCTTTCTGAATATTTTTTAATTCTTCAAATATCGGCTGAAGGCTTAATCCCTCTTCAATCTTTTTTTCGATGTTTTCCAGATGATTATTAAATGTCTCAAGATGTTCTTTAGACATGGTCGTAAATTCTTCGTCCAGCTTTTTTCGAAGCGATTTTAATTCTCTAAATAATTCATTGGTCTTATCCTTTAAGTTATTAGCATGTTCTCTAAACAAATTGCGATCTCTAACTTGCGTTTGAACTTTATCCCAATAAAATTTCAACTCTTCCCAGATCGCACTATCAAATCTGGTCAATTGTTTAATACGTTCTTTTAAATCGTCAAGTTCGCTATCGAACGAATCTTTAAGTTTTTGTGATAATACTACAAATTGCCACTCCGTCTGTGCTCTTTGTAAGATATCAGGTTTATCAACCTTAATTCCATCAGGTAAGAGACCACCGGAAAGAGATAAATCTTTGGAATGTTCCGTAAAACCATCTGGCATAAGTACTTCTCTGCCCATTCTCCATTCTTTCATCATTTGATTGGTGAAATCTTCAGTAACAATTGAGGTAGGAAAGGTAAAAATAGTTACCTGAGAAGTAACTGGATCTAGGGAAAGAGCGACAAGTAATTTTTCGTCCTGATCATTTGATCCCCAAAGAACAATTTTAGTTTTCATGCTTCGCAAAGTTTAAGAATTGATTCAATAACCTGTTTTTACAACTATGAATCGAATATCCTAGACGAAACAGAAAATAAAATAGCTTAAAATTCTAAACGGTCACGTGTGCTTTTAAAATTCCTTCTTTTACTAAGTAAACGGCTATCTGAATCGCATTGGTAGCTGCCCCTTTTCTTAGATTGTCCGCTACAACCCACATATTTAACGTACGTGGCTGAGATTCATCTTTTCTAATTCGTCCTACAAATACCTCGTCTCTACCCTGAGCATTTAATGGCATTGGATATTGATTGTCATTAGGATTATCCAGAACCACCACACCCGGTGTGTTATTCAATATCGCTTTGATATCTTCGATCTCAAAGTCCTTTATTAATTCAACGTTTATAGACTCAGAATGTCCACCCATTACCGGAACTCTTACAGCAGTCGCCGTAATTCCGATATCTTCCCTTCCCAATATCTTTCTTGTTTCATGCACCAGTTTCATCTCTTCTTTGGTGTAATTATTGTTTAAAAATATATCGCAATGAGGTAAACAATTTTCAAAAATCTTATGAGGGTACGGATCATTAGCACGCTTGTCTTCACCGAGAAGTTCCCGTCCATATTGATCTATGGCCTCTTTACCTGTGCCAGTGATAGATTGATAGGTAGACACGACCAATCGTTTCAGTCCATATTTTTTTTCCAGGGGTGCGAGTGCCATAACCATTTGAATAGTGGAACAATTAGGATTGGCAATAATTTTGTCATTGACCGTCAGTTCATGGGCGTTTATCTCTGGTACAATCAGCTTTTTAGTTGGATCCATCCTCCAGGCAGAGGAATTGTCAATTACTGTACATCCATTAACTGCAAATTTTGGAGCCCATTCTTTGGAAACATTTCCTCCAGCCGAAAAAATAGCCACATCGGGTTTTGCATCTATAGCTTGTTGGATACTTATCACCGGATATTTAACTCCCTTAAAAGGAACAACTTTGCCAATTGATTTACTGGAAGCAACCGGATAAAAATCAGTTACCGGAAGATTTTGTTCTTCCAGGACTTTTACCATAACCCCACCTACTAATCCCGTACTTCCTACCAATGCTAATTTCATAACTTTCAATTATTATTTATAATAACGACTAAAGATACAAGCTATTCTCTTTTATTCCTATTTTTAAAAAATGAAAGCGCTCCTACTATTTGCATTCATTTTGAGCTTTTTACAGCCTCTCCCATGTCAAATCATTGATTCCTTCAGTGATGGAAATCTAATCAATCCATCCTGGTTTGGAGATACCGATGATTTTACAATTAATGATGAAAACCAGCTACAACTCAATGCTTTAAGAGAAGGAATTTCTTTTGTATACATACCTTATAAAACGAAAAATAATTTGGAAATTAGGCTATTCACTCAGCTGGATTTTGCGCCATCCACCAATAATCAGCTTAGCTTATTTCTTATGTTAGATACGCCAATAATTGAGATCGCCAATGGATATTCTATACACATAGGAGAAAATGGTAGTGATGATAATTGGGAGTTATATGAGTTGACAGATGGGACTGATAGTCTATTGCTTGAAGGACCCATGGGAGATTTTGCCGATGATCCGCTGATGGCTTCTATTCAAGCAATATTTGGAGAAACGTCCTTGCAAATCGGTGTTAAACAAAATGAAAACGTTGGCTTTTCTGTCCAAGGTAACGTGGCTGGCAAACCAAATACCAACAGTCAAGCTTTTTTTGGCATCCGTTGCAAATATACCAGCACACGGGCTGATAAATTTATTTTTGATGACCTATATATTGGACCGCCTCTACAGGATCTCATGCCACCTGAGTTAGTCAATCTGGAAGTTTACTCTGATTCGCTTATTTTAAATTTTTCAGAACGGATGGATTCGGCATCGCTTTCCCCTATGAATTTCCAGGTTAATCAAAGTATCGGTCAACCAAAAATGGTATCCTTTTTAGGATTTGATACGCACTCAATACTATTAAAATTCGAAACTTCCTTTTTATTTAATACTACTTATACCCTTCAATTAAATAATCTGAGCGACTTAGCTGGAAATCCTATTATCCCCTATGAAATCGAGTTTGATCGATTACAAAGTGTTTCTCCATTGATAGGCGATCTGGTCATTTCTGAATTTTTGCCAGATCCCACCCCAACGCAGGGTATTCCCAATGCGGAATTTATCGAAATATATAATCCTTCTAATAAGACTATCCAGTTAGATGGATTAATCTTGGAAGTTAATAACCGATCAAGCCTATTCACCGAATCCGTTTTAAAACCAAATGAATATTTAATACTTTGTAAAAATACTTCTGCTGATTTGTTTGAATTATATGGAAATGTATTGGGGCTCTCGGATTTTCCCCTCATTAGAAACGAGTCGGGACATATAGCCTTAAAATCAACGAAGAGCGAATACTTGCATTTTGCCACCTATGATAGATCCAGGATTAAAGATCGGATGAAAGCAGATGGAGGATGGAGTTTTGAAATAATCAATCCAGCACTTTATTGCGAGAATGAATACAATTGGGCCATTTCTCATACCCCGATTGGAGGAACCCCAGGTAGTCTAAATAGTGTTCACGATCCCTCTTACGCTGGTCGACCGATTACCCTTGAAGCTTTTCTTGCTAATGATACTCTAATCCAGTTTAAATTATCTCACTATCTATACCACGCTCCAACAGTTTCATCACTAGATTCTCTTTTCAATATTGAAGGAGCAACTATTCGATCTACGGAATTACTTCCTCCTCTATTTAATACAGGTCATATGAGGGTTTCATTAGAAAAAGAGCGGATCTACCAGGCAAAAATGTTCCCAAAGTATTTGGAGTGCAATCGTATTTTAGAAGAAATTTCTTTAGCATTTGGCGTCGCAGAAACACCCGAGTCGAGCGACATATCTATCAATGAAATCCTTTTTAACCCTCGATCTAATGGGGCCGATTATATTGAAATCAAGAATGTTTCCAGCAAAATTTTAAATATTCAATCCATGCGAATAGGGAATCGGCATAATAAAGATACTTCGATTCCTATTGGATTCAATTTTGGCGTTTTACCTCAATCCTTAATATGCTTGACCACCGATGTTGGTAATATTTTGGAAGAATATAACGTGGCCAATCCGAAATGGATGCATACTTGTGATCTTCCAAGTCTACCAAACACTTCAGGGCATGTAATTCTATTTTTTAATGAAACGGATACCATAGTCATTGATGTTATGATTTACGATGAAGACATGCAACATCCTTTACTTCAAGATCCAGAAGGGGTTTCTTTAGAACGCATCGATTGTTTAGCGAATCCTTTGGACCGGAATAACTGGCATTCAGCAGCTGCTGATGTTGGCTATGGGACGCCTACTGCAGAAAACTCGCAAGGGGATAGTAGACCACCAAATGAAACAGAAGATAAATTTAAAATTGTTGAACGTATATTTGCACCGCAAGGTATTTCAGATCAAAATTTATTAAAAATAAACTATCAATTGGAGAAACCTGGATACGTGTGTAATGTAAGTGTATTTAATATATATGGCCAGTCGGTAAAAAAATTATATCATCAAACCTTACTAGGCACTCAAGGTGAACTGATTTGGGACGGTAAAGATCAGGTCGATAACTGGGTATCGATCGGCAGATACATTTTATTGATAGATGCTATTCATCCACAAGGTGATATTATTAAGCAGAAGCTTTCATGTGTAATTGCAGATTATTTTTAGGAGATGAATTGGTTGCGTAAAATATTTACTTATTCTCTGGTCCAGCTAATTGTTGTGATCGGATTAGTGGTATGTACAGGTGCCAGCCTATTTACACTCAACCTCTATTGGGCAAGAATACTATCACAATATGCATTGTATATAATGATTCTCCAATTAGCCGCAGGATTTTTCTTTCTGACTATGAAATCGAAACGATTAATGTTTGCTAGCTTTATTTGCTGTGGAATCCTCTGCTTATTTTTAAAGAATGCATCAAACGAAAATATTGTTCTACCTGAAAAAAATAAGGAAATCTTATCCATAAAAATGGGACTATTTAATGTTTCCAGGTTTACAGATGATCTTGATCAAGATATGCAGGTTATTAAAACCTTGGACGCAGATATTATCTTCTTTCATGAGGTGACTCCGGAATGGGAATTATTTCTAAGAGATGAACTTGAGGAATGTTATGATCATCAATATTTTCATGTACGGATAGATCCATTCGGACAAGCCATATTTTCTAAGATCCCATTTTTACAATTAGATACAGCTTATTATCAAGACACTACTCTCTTCACCGATATTCCAGCACTTGCAGCTTCTTTTGTCATGGAAAATATGGATACCATTCGGTGTACTTCCATTCACTCATTACCGCCTACTGGAAATGAAGGTTATGCTAAACTGGGTAATCAACTTAGCCAAATGGGTCGTCAGCTAATGATGGATCCATATTCTAATTTTGTTTTTGCCTATCTCAATGTTCCAGCCTGGAATTCCGAAGTTCAAAACTTCCGATACGTTTATGACTTAAAAGACTCGCGAAGGGTCTCTAAATTATTTAAGATGCCTTATGAACATTTATTGCATTCAGCAGATATGGAATGTATAGGATTTATAGAACAACAGAGTTTGAATCAATACATTGGTCTTATTGGTACTTATCAAAAATCAATTGAACTTGAAGCCTCCATGGATTAGGTCATTTGAATATGCTTTACGGGGTTGGTATAAAATGATCCGGACAGAATCACATGCTCGATTTCATTTATTAGCAACTATCCTGGTAATTGCAGCTGGGCTACTCTTCCAAATATCTTCCATAGAGTGGATAATACTAATATTATGTATTGGGATGGTATGGGCCGCTGAAGCCATGAATACGTCCATTGAATGGTTAGCTGATCGAATTACTACGGATGAAGATGACCAAATTAAGCAGGCAAAAGATGTGGCGGCAGCCAGCGTGATGATTCTTTCAATCTGCTCGGCTATCATCGCAATACTTATTTTTAGTAAATATTTTTTATAAGCTTTCTTTAACAATAAGTGTTTAGTTTAAACATTATTTTACCGTTCAAAGCAAAAACTAGATGAAAACGTTAATCATCGGATCTACTGGAAAAACCGGTCTTCATATTATAAAGGAGTTTTTACAAAAAGAAGGTTTAGAAAACCTAGTAGCTGCTGCTCGAGACCCCGAAAAGGCCAGGCACCTAATTGGTAACTCAGAAATAGAAATTAGACGATTTGATTATAATGATTCAACTACCTGGAATGGTTTACTAAAAAATATCAAACAGGTCTATCTAATAGCTCCTCCGAAAGGAGAGAAGGCATTATTCCAGGGAATGCAGCTTATCCACATGATGAAAGAAGCCCACATCAAAAAAATCATTTTCCTATCAGGAAGAACAACAGGAGATATTCCTGATTCTATTCTAAACAAAATGGAGAAAATGGTACAAGAAAGTGGCATCACTTATTGTATCATCCGTCCAGGATGGTTTATGCAGAATTTTGTAAATTGGTTTCGAGTAAACATTGCTGAAGAGGATGCCATTTTCCTTCCTGCATCCAACAGTATTTCTGCTTTTATCGATATAAAAAATATTGCAGAGGTAGTATATGTTCTGTTTCATTCCAAAAAATGGAATAATGAGGTTATCCCCTTGACAGGCAGTGAACTATTGAGTCATTATGAGGTGGCTAGTATTCTGTCCGAAGTTCTCGAGCGAAAAATCGCTTACATGCCTTTGCCAGATAGTGAATATATTCACGCTATGCTCAATAGGAAATGGCCGGAAGCAAAAGTAAAAAAGATGGTAGCGCTCTACAGCTTAGTCAAAACAGGTAAGGAAAATAAATTGAGCGATTATTATAAAAAGATAGTAGGTAAATATCCGACCACATTTCTGGAATTTGTTAAACGGGAAGCTCATGTTTGGAAAAGAGAAGATGCCTAAATCAATCTATGTTCAATTAATTGGCGAATATACCCAACAGGTCAGTCGCCAACAATCAAGAAGTCAAATGATTGGCTGGACACGATTGTTTATATTTGTTCTACTGCTTTTTTTTATCTATAAATTCTTATCACCAGCGACTAATCCTGTTTTTTTAATACTCATTATTGTATTTTTTATCCTTTTTCTTATACTGATTAAAGTACACCAAAACATAAAATTTAAACGAGATCTGGCATCAAAACATCTAGATGTAAATCTAAATGAGCAATCGGTTCAAGGTGGTAATCCATCCATATTTAGAGACGGAAGTTCATTGGTTGGAGAACATCGGTTTGCTGCAGACCTGGATCTTTTCGGCACGCATTCACTCTTTCATTTTATCAATCGATGTGGAACATATACTGGACTGATTCATTTAAGCAATGTACTAAAAGATCCATTC
>JAHEJC010000114.1 GCA_024639065.1 Lewinellaceae bacterium
AGGGTTCTTCACGAAGAGAGAGCAATAACTCTACATTAGATCTATACCGTCTTGTGGCATGCTCTATTTGACTTTCAAAAACCGGTAATTCGAAATCAAAGAAATTGATAAGATGGTTCCGAATACTGTCATTGGAAATGCGATCAATACCAGAGGATTTCAGTGCATCATAGGGTCCTCGATTAAACTGAAAATATTTACCAATATTTAATTTCCATAAGTCTTGTTGCATCGAATCATGAAATAAGACGTTTTTACTGGTTAGATTGGTAAAATAATCTACGGTATTGTTTAAAACGGTATAAGCGTCAATATGCCCTTTTAAATTTGAATGATCTACGCTTAACCCTTTTTCAATTTCTGATAACATTTTTATTTCATAAGTCCGGTCTTTTTGGCCCTCATTCCAATTATTGATTTGCAGAGCAATTAGAATTCCAATTACCACCAGAAAAATTTCACCAATAGCATAAATCAGATATTTACTGAATTTGCCTGCCCGCCAAGCGCCGTTAGGCGGGTTTTCAGTCAAAAGTTTTTGTCTAATTTTTCTAAAGAATTTTATCATTGGTTATTCCATTGTTCGCAAATACACAGGTCTACTTCGAAATTTAAGTAATTTAAGCGAAATCCAATTGTTGAATGAAAACTTTGTTTTCAGACTTCCCGGGTTTGAAATTAATTTAATGATGCTTTTTCTGAAATTTAGGCGTAAATCTGATTTTTGTAACCAAAATAAAACCCGCTTGATTGGTTCCCTTTATGCTAATGAAGGTTAACGTCCGTCCTGGGCACATGTGCCGTACGCTGGTTGTTAAATTATCTTATTTATTAATTTTTAGTAAGCAATCTAAGTGCTTATTTTTTGAGGGGTATGGCATCATGGCGCCTTGTGTGTGTGCCTTTCGCTGTTTTTTAATCAGACCCAGCCAAATTGTTATCTATCATAGTGATTAGTTTTTCAGCTTCTTCTATTTTTTCAGACATTATTTCAATATATCCTCTGCGATAGCCGAATGATCTTTGTAATGCATTTCTGACATCTCTTTTATTAAGGATTTCTTTAAAATTGAAATCAACCTTATTTTCTTCAGGATCTATATAATTGTAATCGACATTTGGATGGATTTGATGTATTTCAAGTTGTTGTAATGTTTCACCTAATTTGGTAATAGCGGCATTAATTTCAATAGTTTCTTGAAGGTATTTAAGAAATTTACGATTCAATTCTTTATCAATTCTATCAATTGTACCCTGGGCAATAAATATATCATTTCGATTGACATTTTTATCAATCGGAGAAAACATTTGAAATTGACTCAAAGCCAAAACGATTTCCTGATGCTCATCAGGAGTAAGACTTTGAGTACCTCTATCAAACAGCTTGATAGTATTTTTTATGTTATCATTTATCCTTTGGTAATGAGATTTTCTATCGGAAAGGGAAGAAATATCTACAGTCAATTCAACCTTCAGGTTGTTTAGAAATTCAATATCTTGAATATGAGTTTTTTTAAGATCGCTCCAATTATCAATACTAAAAGCAATTAGAATTCCAATTACCACCAGAAAAATTTCACCAATAGCATAAATCAGATATTTACTGAATTTGCCTGCCGGCCAGGCGCCGGTAGGCGGGTTTTCAGTCAAAAGTTTTTGTCTAATTTTTCGAAAGAATTTTATCATTGGTTATTCAATTGTTCAAATGGTAGCCAACGATTAGTGCATGCAGTGCGGTGGTGTTTAGCCATCATGCCTGTTGTAGCACCTTGTTGGTAATTCATTTTTTCGCTTTTCAATTTATTTTTCCAACATCCGCTCCACGCCTGTCCAATCTGGGGCAATTCCATTGTTTTTGCAATGAACCGATTTATTGTAAAATGATTGAGCGGATTTATCCATCGGGTTTTTGGTTGTAATGTCGCTAAAAATATTTTCTGCCTGGCTGAATTTTTTAGAGAAATATAAGTCCAGCCCTTTTTCAAATTCAGCCAGCGTTTCTTTTTTTAATGTAATCATACCCTCAGCATCGCCATCGAAACACTCGTATATTTTTGCGGTCTCCTCCTTTCCTTTCACCTGTACCAAACCCAAATAGCGCAGGCCGTATTTTTCTCGATCAGATAATTTATCCACACAGTTTTCACTCAATAGAATATTCACTCCAAAATACTTGGTCAGGCCCTCGATGCGTGAAGCGGTATTCACCGTGTCGGAAATAGTGGCGGCATCCATGCGTTGCTCGTCTCCAATAATGCCCATGATGAGTGGTCCGGCATGGAGTCCAATGCCCATGCGGAGGGACGCTTTGTTTTTGGAAATCCGAATTCGATTGTAACTGCTCAATTCCTTTTGCATGCCAATAGCGGCCTGTAAAGTATCGTCTGTATTTTCGGGAAAGATGGCCATGATACCGTCCCCCAAATATTGATTCACAAACCCGTGGTGTTTTTGTATAATTGGCCCCATTCGTTGGTTGAAGGCGTTTACAAAACGGAAATTTTGTTCAGGCGTCATTTTTTCGGAGAGGGTGGTATAATCACGGATATCGGAAAATAATACGGTGACCTGTTTTTCTACATAATCGCCCAGGGTAGCGTCGAGAATATTTTTTTTGCCCAAAAAATTCAAAAATGTGGAGGGGACAAATTTGGCGGAAGCGGCATTGATGGCTTCTAATTGTTGTGTTTTTTCCCGTTGTACATTGACTCGCTCCTGTATGATTTCCCGGAAGCGCAACGACACATAAATGAGCAATGAAATCAATGGGGTCAACAAGGCAAAAGAGAACAATAAATTTCCATAAAGAATGAAGGCGTTTTGTGAAAATTTTGCCAAGACAAGATAGATGGTGATAGAGACCATAAATGAAAACATCGCTACCACAACTGCCCATTGAACCTTGGTTGTCCGCCTCCAGTTGACAATGATTAAATAAATAAAATATCCACTCAATAGGCTATTTAAAATACCAAACGGGGCGGAGATATCAAAGAGGTGGGCAATGATGCTTGATAAGGGAAGTGTGGGTAAAAGGATTTTGGACAGGAGTGAATTTTTTTTCTTAAAAATCCATTCGCCTACCATGAGCATCAATACGTTCGTCAAGGCGCCGGTGCAAGACCAAAATAATATCCTAATTTTTTCCTGTGCGAACGAAAGCTCATATAAATTGGGCAGACTATTTCCCACGGTGGTCAGAAAATTTGCCGCTGACAAAAATGCAATCAACATGAAGACTTTTTCCGCCGGATTTTGCAAATACATCAGCCAGAAAAGAACCATGAAAATAGTGGATAAGGTAACCCAGAACGTGGAATAAGTATAAGAGGACTTGTGATAATGTTGTACAAGCTCAGTGAAAAGAGGCCCAGTCAGATTTATTAAGTTGGATAGGTTTTCTTCTTTTAATTTTACATGTCTAGGTGTAAATATGCTTTCATAATTCGCAAAATGAATGGCTAACAGGTATTCATGCCCTGCTTGCAAATCCAATGGGATAGGGATTTTATGATTAGGGTTGTAATATTGAAAGTTCGATTTGTTTGTCCCTGTTCGTCCAAAAGAATAAATCAATTCGCCATCTAAATAAATATGTGTGGCCATCCACAAGTCTCTATCCAGCGACAATGAAATTGAATCGAATGACTGATTTAATTTTAATTTTATTCGAAACCAGCCTTCTAATCTTCCATTTTCATCTTTAAAGCCCGAATTCAATTGAATCGGCTTTAAAGGTTTCCACCCCGTCAGGTCAATATTGGGTTGGTCCCAGTTTTTGTCATTTCCTTGGTGGAATAACCAACCGTCAAGACTAGCCATTTGAATCTTCTGTTGTCTATTAAATTGATCTGGATAAATGGTAATAGTGTTCTCTTGTCCTTGCAAGAAAATGACAAGATTAAATGCAAACAATGATATGAAGATGATTTTTTTCACAAGTATTTTCTAACGCTCTTTAAGTTGTTTGTGTCTTTGCTTAACTTTTTTAAAAGTTTTGGCTATTGTATGATATAAGGCTATTAGATTTTTGCTTTTGCATATTATATATACATGAGGTTCTGAGTACTCAATATATAGTTTTGATATACCAAATCAAGAATAATCTCACCGCTCATTTCTTGTCTTTTGCTTTCCGAATAAAAGTGACTTGTATCTCTTTACCATTTTACAGCCTAAGTTTTTTGGCATCTTTTTGCTCTCATTTACGAATTATCTCTAAACTCTTTATAAGTGTTTCCGTTTCTTTAAAAATCTTTTTGAGATCGACCAGCAAGTCATAATTCAAGGGATTTGTTTAGAAGGTTGTCGTTGCCAGTACGGTGCTTCACTTTTTCGAGCTATCTACCTTCATTCCAATTGTTAAACGTTTTTCCAAATAGGATTTAAAATATTTTGCCACTTCTGCACAGAAATATCAGGCTCAATTCCGGGATGGTAGTAGAGGATCTGCAAGCCTATCTGAAAGATCATCTGGGTAGTCTCAAAGAATCACTGCTTTAAGGGAGAAAATACTCCTCAGCCATCATCATCTGGTTCCCAAATCAACTGACTTTTCTGCTCTAAATAAAAAGTTAATCCTTGGTATCAATTTTATTACTTTTAGTAAGTTTCCTGCCAATTCCTGCTCCCAATGCAACACCTATTGCAACCCAAATAGCAACATTATCCAGAGCAACACCTATTGCTGTTCCAATACTAATTCCGATCGCCATGCCTAGGCCTAATCTTCTTTTGTCTTTTATATCCATAATTTTAATAGTTGCTTTCAGATGAATAGTATGTTTAAATAAAAGGCGTTTCAGTTCTTCAAAAGTTGCTCCGGACGCATATACATTTCAAGGTAACGATCGAATTTTACTCTTTCTTCTCTTACTATTTCCTCAAACCATGCTTGATTCCTGAAATTTCGGTACATCAAATGGTTTTTCAGATGCAAATAAATGCTGCTTTGTGTGTAAGAAAATACACTAAAATGGGAGGTATGTTTTCCAACTTTCCATTCTGACCACCAGTTTTGAAAACGTTGCTGAAAGTGCTCTAAATCCCCGGAAAGGTAGTCAATTTCAATATTTCCAATCGGCAAGAGGGCAGCAGATGGTTGATGGGTAATTTCTTTTGGCATGGTGGCCTTTCCTTTTAGTAAATCCAACTTTATTTGATAATAAGGATTGCTAGCTAGGTAATTGGGGTTAATTTGATTAATCCTTTCATATGTTTGCAAGGCATCTTTATTTTTTTGCAAAAAAGAATAAAAGGATGCCAGATTCATCAAGAGCACTATTTCATCAGGGTTGATGTCTAAGCCTCTTTTAACTTGGGTAATGGCCAATTTAAAATCGCCTAGCACTCCGAGTAAATAGGCTTTCCATGCATGTGCCCAGGTGTGTAAAGGATCGACAACTAAAACTTCATTCACAAACTGTAAAGCATCATGAATTAATCCTTTTCTAAAATAAACATCCATTAACGCCAGCAGCAAGTCAGGATTTTGAGCATCTAAATGATAAGCTTTTAAGTAACTTTTATAAACTGTTTCCAAATCTGCTCGGGTATTCAATAGAATATGTCCCCTGACTTCATTGACATAGGGAAGAGAAGAATCAAGCGTGTACGCTCGCTCACTCTCCGTAATTCTTAATTGGTTATATTTTTCATACTTCTCAGCTTCAATCATTGAAATTCCATAGGAAACATAGGTGTCATAAAGATTGGCAAGCCCAGCATGAGCCAAGGCATAATTTTCATCCAAGGCAGATCAGCGCATGAAGCCATGGAAAGATGTAAACAACTCCTATCCGAATTTATTAGAACATTGGAAGTACGGATTTACTCCGTAAGATATTCTAATACTGAAGAGCACTATGAATCGAGAGGATCACGTACCGTTCTTTGAGAGGGTGGGGAAGTGACTATTTACTTCCCTGCTCTACTCGACATGCTTGTTCAAAGGAATTGTAATTATCTTAGGCGTATAAATTTTGGGGCTTAATAGTATTTCGGAAAAATTAGTGTTGTTAGTGTCATACGTAAGAAGCATCACGTGATTATTAGCATCGTAATATTGAATATGTTCTCGGGCCAGGTAACAGAAATGTGATTTTCTGTATAAAGAATTGCCTGGTGTTACTTCGGGTATTTCATAAATCACTATCTCATCCGACCATGGACCCGTCAATACCGGAGCGGTACGCATTTTTATTTTGTTATCCATAAACCGTACATCACTAATCATTACCCATTGCTTTATCCCGGGGTGGAAGTTTACCGAATTGCATCTGAATCCTTTGGCTATTTCAAACATATCATTCGATTTGATGCCTTGTTTCCATTTCTTGTTCAATGCATAGTACTCAAAAGGTCTTTCATGATTGTCAATAAGGTCAATTTGTTTCCTAACCACAAATTGCGAAGTGTCATTTCGGCTAATAAAAAAATAAATATACTCGTCCTGCTTTGTATGGCAGCGTAATTCCATGGTTGCACTTATGAAGTCAGGTAACGGGTGTAATTCAATCTTCCAATCATAAGGAACATCCTGTGGATTAATGATCTTTGCAAGTGTAAAACCTAAACCGGAAAAATTAAAAATATTATCAGGGGCTGATCCGAACTCAGGTCCAATTTTACTCAGAATCACATACAAATTGCTGTTTGCCATAAATGCATCAACAACCCAATATTTATAACGATCCGTAAAAGATCTAAAAAAGGGTTCAGGATTGTCAGCGTACATTTTGTTCCAGTAATAATGCACATCGGTTTCTCCATCAGCCGAACATTTCTGAATAGCTAAAGTGTTTGCAACCATGCTCATGCCCGGTTCCTGTCTGCTTTTTTGGTTTTTACTTCCAACATAAGTATCACTAAAAATGAATACGGTTGTAGTGTCGTTAATGAGTACAGAAACATCTCCATCGCCCCCTAACCAACCATTTATAAAAGGAAAACTAGGAGCACATTTTTGTGATAGTGAAACTGTAGGATTAAATCCAGAATTGTCCGGTATGATATCCTTTTCCTCGACAAAATGGTCATTATCAACTATTATTATGCCAGGATCATCAAAGATTCCTTCTTCGTTGATATGCTCAGCCAAGAACGATTGCAATTCTTCCGTTGAATAAGTCAATAACATGCCATTGCTTACCCATTCAAACTCAAGCGGTAATTTCTTTTTAACAGCATAATTGAAAAACCATGAATAATTTAAGGAAGAAATAAATAGCGTATCATCGGATATTTTGGTTTTATAAATGGAATGACAAGGCAAAAAACTTTTTCTGAAATCTGCATCACCCAGATTTCCTGGCAATATGCCGCTAAGGTCAATAAGTAGCTTACTATTTATATTTACAAAAGCAGCTTCATGTCCATATGTCGGATCATCAATATCGTCAAAAAAATGATAGAAATTATCTCCCGCTTTTTTGAGCGACATAGTCCAATCAAAAACCGGCATTGTCCAAGATCCTTCAATTTTCGGTATCAGTACAGCATCCTGTTCAGTAAAAAGTGGGTTAAGCGAAAATACCTTTTGCGCCTTGGTAGACAAAATACAGGAAAAAAAAAGAGCACAAATAATAAAGATAATCTTAACTCTATTCATTCTCATTTCATTTCTTGTTTAAAACTTCATATCCATTAACGGTTTCCGTGTAGACGAACTACAACCTGGGAGTATTCCGTTCTATACGAAGTTACTTGCCGCTACTCCGTCTTGTCTTCAATACAAACTTAGCATATCCCCCCGACATATAAACCACATTCCACCAATTTGCATACAAATTCTTCCATATCATTTTCGGAATGAATAATCACAAAGTCGTCAACATACCTGCCATAATGTTTGATATCTAATTTCTCTTCAATGAAGTGATCAAACAAGTTGAGATAGAAATTAGCCAATATCTGATTGCTCAGATTGCCGATTAGGAATTCAGCTGAAATGAGCTATACAGTTGTTGTTGTTGTGCTTTCGTTATTTGTTTAAATCTGTTTTGAAGAGTTCGAGAAGGAACCGAAAGTAAACCTTTCGGGTGGGTTGACAAAGGGAATAAGTAGAAAGCCAGTAGACCTTACCAATATGAATGAACGATCTCCGCAGGAGTCGAGTGCGACAGTGCTCGAAGTGAGAGAACCCTGCCTGCGTGTCCGCAGGACAGGCAGGCGCGAAAGCGTAAGGGTGGGGAAAGGATGAGATCTGAATTGAACAGTCAAAGTATCGAGGTGTGGAAGAAGCTCCTATCTACCTATACACGTAGTGCTTAGCTGTTTTAAGTTCAGCCCTTCAGCTGGGGGCTTTTCATCCCTCTGCCTAATATGGCAGCGGATGACTTCTGAAGGCTTTTCCTGAAAGTAAGGAATTATTCAGGCTTGTCTTCTTCATTTGTTTTTATTTAAGTACAACGGGTTCTTGCAAATGCAAGTAAGGCGCATAGCCCACTTGCCGTTTTGCAATTTATTCTGCTTTCTTTCTTTTTCTATTTTAGAAAATCAACACTTCCGTCATCCATATCATATACAGCACCAACAATTTTTATTTCACCTTTTTCTTCCATTTCTTTGAGGATTGGGCTATCACTTCTGATTTTTTCTATTGCATTTCGGACATTACTCTGACTTGCCATGTGTACAAACTCTTGATTCTTTGAAGTCCTTTCTCCGTCGTATTCTATTGATTCCACGGCAGGTCTGATTTTGGCAAGCATTGGTGTAATATTACCTAATTTCACGTCATCAACCGCAGCTTTAACCGCACCACAATGTTCGTGTCCCAATACAAGTATTAATTTTGAACCTGACACTTTACAGGCAAACTCCATACTTCCCAAAATATCTTCATTAACGAAATTACCTGCTACCCTTGCAACGAAAACATCTCCAATACCTCTATCAAAAACATCTTCAACAGGTACTCGACTGTCCACACAAGACAAAACAATAGCTTTTGGATATTGAGCCATAACACTTTTTCTTACCTGTGCTGAATGGTCTCGAGCTGTCAGGTCGTTTCGCATAAATCGCTCGTTGCCTTCTTTCAAAGATTGGATTACCATATCTGCTGTGAGAGCATCTTGTTCGGCTTTGGTCAGTACATCTTCCACCACTCCGACAACTGCTTGTTGCTGTGGTTCGGTTTGATTAGTAGAGGATTGTTCTTTCTGTTGGTTTCCGTCGCTGCAAGCAGCAAATAAGAAAAGTGCAAAAATGAATACACTAAATTTAAATTTCTTCATTGTTTTGAATTTTAAAAATTGATGAATGTTATGAGATTTATTTGATCTCTGTTCCCACTATTAAGGAACTGATTCATGTAGCCAATCTCAAATTTGGCAGTTTTGTTCAGTTTGTGGCCTACCCCAAAATAGAGTCGGTTTCGGTCAAAAAAAACTTGGTCGCCATTGACAAATACTTCATTGTAAACCGAACCATACCAAGTTTTATCGACAATGTCAGCATTGTTGATAGCAATATTGAGGGATAGAAAATATCTAAACCTCAACCTAAAATCTGAATCTTCTATCCACCTTTGTTCAAAGCGATAGCGGTGTTGCAACTTTACTCTTGAAAATGACTGTCGGGTGATAAATTGTTGAAAAATTCTATGTTCATTGACATTTACTTTTTCATCTGTATTATTCACATAGTTTTGGCTATGAATATAACCATAGCCCAAAAGCAAATTGTTGTTATTTTCAGACAAATTATAGCCGATTCCAGTCCGCAATAGCAGTTGTTCCAAATCTCCAATTGCATTGTAATTTCGGTATTGAACTTCGTGATGCCAATTCCATTTTGAATCTATCTTTTTGTTTCCAAAATAAAGGAGCCAATTACCTAAATCGCTGCTTTGAGAATACCCTATTGCAGAAAAAAGAAGTAGGATTAAACCTAAAATTATTTTCTTCATTTTTTGAAATATTATTAAAGCTTTTTTTCTAATAGTAAAACTATCAAATATGCTTAAGGTTTAGCTTTCGAGAAATAATTTTTGGTTCATCGGTAGACTTAAGTCTATGTTACACAATATTATAGTGACGTATATACATTTCCGTTGATGCGCGCTCATGCAATCTTAGTGGTCGTTGGTCTTGTTCTCACTGGTCAATCGATAATTTCCATATGTCCGGTTACCAATTTTTCCAGTTTCTTTCTTTGATTGTTGAGTAATCGCCAGCTAGAGTTCACTTATTTATAATGATTCTGCAAATAATTTATAAAATACTCTATTTTTTCCATCAACCTTTCATATCCGGCTATTTGCCCATAACCTGATTCTAGAACTAATGTGATTCGTCTTATAAAATCTTGATCATTTTTGATCTCGCACCAATATACCGGATAAGCCAATACCTGTAGACTAATGAAGTGGTGAGAATGGCAGCCATGAACATTTAATACGTTGTTGGTGGTTCGTTATTATTTTCAATCTGAGCTAATGTGATTCTTTTACTTTTAAATTCTTCTTTTAAGCTCTCGATTAATCATTCTTGATAATTTTGCTGATTCTTCAATCAAGTCTTTGTACATATTTACAAGATCTATTTTCCAAATACGTCGGCTACTCAGCATATTTGTAAACTCTTTATCTTTAGTTAAACTATAAAAATCATTAATCCTACCCTTACCTTGCTGATCAAATTCAATGTGTCGGAAATATAGTGTGACCAGTCCAGAGTAATCAGCACTACTTACCTTGTTGATTACATCAGAAATCTTTACATATCTTACATTGAATAAATTAATGATATTCTCTCGAAGAGAATCAGATGAAATTAAATCAAATCCCATTGTCTTTATTGTCTCGAAAGCAGAATTGGCATAATTAAATTCCTCAGTCCAAGCAATGGAAGCATATTTTGTCCCTAATGAATCATGATAAGGAGTCTTATTTTTTAATTGATACATAATTACATTAATATTCCGAATGATGGAGTCTTGCTTTACCATTTCCTCAGCAAACTGATTCATATTCATCTCTAAATTTCGAACCATCTCAGACAAAATATTTGTCTCTTTATTTCTGTCAGCAATTTCATTTTTCCAATAGTTTACTTGAAGTGCAATCAGAATCCCGATTACTACGAGAAGTATCTCTCCAATGGCATAAATTAAGTATCTTTTTAGATTCCCTTCGTTAGCTATTTTCCGCCTTATTCTTCGGAAGAACTTTAGCATAGGCTTTCAGATTGGTTTTTAATGAACAACAACGGGTCTCGGCAATGCATAGTTGCGCGTTTAACACTTAACTCAACAAGCACACACCACGCTGAAAATCCGCGCAGATTTTCAGAAGTAGGCGAGAACAAGCTTTTACTTATAGCCATTTGTTGTGCTTTCGTTAATTATCGTTTAAACTTAGAATTTTAATAAGCTCTTGGTTGTCCATCTTTAGTTCGTTCAAAAATCTATTAAATGAACCAGTTTTAAGTCGCTGCTCGAAGAGGAGCTGTTGAAATTTCACATTTCCTAATTGTTCTTCAAGAATCTTAGGTTGAAGAAGTACCTGCAACACTGTTTCATCAGGTTGTCTCTCATAAAGTGATTTAATATTGTGCATCCCCACATCACTTAAATAAGGTCTAATTTTGTTATGAATGATGTCTTCGTACTCCATGAAAATGTCCATTACATCATCTTCCTTAAAAAATAGATTTGGAGTATTTCTCGGGTAAATTCATTTTCCAGGTTGCTTACAGGTTCAGCATGGTTTCGTTGAGATATTGGTCGGAAATCCGATGAGTATCGGACAAGCCCTGTTGAATCATAATTCAATATTTTTTCACTATCATTTGCCTTGGCAATCAAATTATCTACGACATGTATTTGATCAACCAATTCATTCAAAGATTGGTTGATGTGGACCGAATCTAATCTTAGATCTTCTATTATATTCTTTATTAAAAGTGATTCTTTCAGATCATTCTTTCTCCCTTCATTCCAATTATTGATGCTTAAGGCAATCAAAATACCGATTACAACAAGTACAATTTCACCTATTGCATAAATCAGATACTTACTGAATTTATTTTCAGTTAGCATTTTTTGTCGGATCTTTCTAAAGAATTTTATCATTGATTTTTCTTTATTCTAATGCAGCACATCGGCTGGGCTGGCAGCTGTAGTTTTGGTTCGTGCGTTTAACTGAGCGACTATTGCTGCTAGCCATTGTTGTACTCTTTTTACATTTTGATCCAATGCAAGATTAGCTCACTTATTTCCTCACTTGATTTGTTGAAGGAATGGTCATCTTGAAAAATTACAAATTTGACATTTCCTGCATTTTCATTTTGTAATGATCTATATAACGGTAAGATATGGTTCTCCATAGTTACAAATTGATCATCAACCCCAGCTACCAATAAAATATTTTTATTGGCAATCAGTGGAGCAGATATTCTTAAATCTATATATCTATTGAGCGTTGTAACGTCTTCTGGCGTTATGTCCTTTGGCATTTTACCAATCTCAAAACGGACCGGCCCTTCTGGTGCTTTAATTTGATTAAACATATTATCAATCATTTCGGCATATTGTTTATTTGCAAAATAGGTCCTAAAAAACTCACCATGATCGGTACCTGCTATTGAAAATACATTTTCAATTTCTGGATTGTTAGCGGCATATGTAAGAGACATACCACCTCCATAGCTATATCCACCAAGGTAGAGTTTAGCAGTATCAATATTGTACTTCTCGATATTGTTTGGATCTCTCAGAAAGTCTAACGCAGCGTCAATATCATCTACGGTATACTCCATACTGTATTCCCCTTCACTTTTATATGTGCCTGAATAACTGAATGTTAAAGTCAATATTCCAGCTGCTTGTAATTTTGCACCAATTCCAAATACATCTGATTGACCACCTGGGAGTCCTCGAAGTAGCAGAAGAGCGGGATATGATTCAGATCCAATTACAGGGAAAACTATTCCATCCAGGAGGAAGTTACCCCTAGGGATTTTTACTTCTTCTTTATTTTTAGTTTGTGACAACAGGGAATTTGAAAAGAGTAAGACAGCTAAAAAAAGGAGATATGTATATTTCATTGCAGTGTAATTTTGTTGAATCAAATCAGTTCGTTCTGTGACCGTATTATACAATTAATGTTGTGCTAGTCTTTGGATTTATCTACAATTCTAATTGCCTTAATTTTCATCAGTGGCTCTAAAAGATTTGCAGCTCCGCCATGTTCTACAATTTTGCCATTTACTACTTTGTCGATATTTACTCCGTAGATTTTATCCATACAATAGTAAGTCGAAACCCATTCTCCTTCACATATTTGTTTTTCAATCTTTAAAACCAGATCTGGGTAAGTTTTTCGTACCCCTATTATATGATTTATCGCTCCTTCAATTCCAAGTTCATAGCGTTCCCCGTTGTATTCTTCTGCCTATTCAGATGAGATAAACTCAGCAATACAATTTGTGTTTCCTGTGTACAGAGGTGTGAGACCTGTGCGGACAGAATCGTCAGTAGGCGCACCTCATTAGTTATTACTGGTGAGGCCGTCTAATCGACTGTGCTTTTGTGCTTATGATATGTTTCTAAGTTCTGAGATTTATCACAAGTCCAAATTAGTTGTAAGCTTTCCTCTATATGAATTCAAATCACTGTTCCTATTATTCATAATAGTAAAATAATTTTATGTCAATTCTTTTTCAAAGTTTATCGGTTCTATTCTTTTAATGCCGTTCTTGGAGACAATAAGCTTATAAAGCCGGAATTTCTTATTTTTCCTATCCGAATAGGTAAGTACCATATTTAAATGATACACTCTTTCAGCATTTGATTTTTTAAATCCGTTTTTTGTTCTGACAAATATTTCCTTTTCCGGATCGTCCATTTTTTTTGTGAAATCAGAAATATTTAATCTAAGGATTTCGGTAAAACCGGTAAAATCATCTGGCTCTTCCACTATATTTTTGAATATATTAATTTTATTGCGGTACCGAATGATCTTTTCGCCAATTGATTCATTGGATATTTCAGTACTTCTCATTTTACTCCTTGCCACCAGAATAAGTTCGGACAAGTGTTTGTGTTTCACAAAAAGGAAGCTTTCTTTCAGAGCACCTATTTTTTTTACTTTCTGATCGTATATATTTGTTTTAAAATCGTATAAATACCTGTATTGCCTTTTATTCAAATTCAATCTAACAAGCTCTTTTATCCTGTCTTTAAATATATAGCTTACTACGAGGATACCAAAAAAAGGTAATGTCAGATTACCAAACCTCAGTTGCGAAGCAAAAGCAACCGCTGTAGCAAATACCATGGCTATGCCAGCGGCGAAACCAAATATTATCTGTTCAAAAAATACTCCGTCTTTTTTAGTATCTGTATTTAAGAAAAGGTTGCTTTCAATAAATTTTTTCAGTTGGCTTGATCGGTATAGGATATCTTCGTTAGAGCTGTGGGTTTTGGCAATAGAAAGATACTCTCTTTCTTCCCGATAGGTCATTTCCTCCAAAACCAAATCACTTAGTTTTGTAAGTTGTGTTTTATCTATGATCTCGTTTTCATTGTCAAATTCATCGATTAAAATAAAAACATGCTTTTCAACAAGCAAACTTTGGTATTCGTCAGCCAACTGGTAAACATCAAAAACTTCATTGCTTTTCAATGATACATTGATAGTGGGGCGCAGGCTTTTGTACGCCTCACGGATTTGCTGTACTTGGTTTATAAAATCATCGATGAGATCTTTCCTATCAGTATTGATTGTGGCGTTTAAAATATGATTAGTAGAATGTCTTAAAGAGGTGCCAAAGATGGAACAAAAGCGTTTTAGCTGAAAATCGAAATCTTCCTTCTTCTTTTCATCTGGTGAAGCAATGAATTTTTTTGCACTTTCTGATAGAATAGCATACGGGCTATTCTTTCCTTTAGCAATGTTCTGCAAAAGAAAGAAAGGGGTTGTCAACCGGATGTAAGTTTTGAGGGAGTCATAAAAATCTTTATGAGAAAAGTTGTGTTTGTTAACATCGAGCATGTAAGGGAGGAACAAATAAATATTTACAAAATATTTATCTTTCCTACTTGTTATTTTTGATATAGGGAATTCAAGTTTTAGCTCGATTGTCTGATGGTCATGTATTTTAATTTGCTCTTGGATCATTCCTATTGATTAGTGTAAAATGCATTTTTGTATAATGAAGGTATTAAATATTGGAAAGCCTATAGCCTTTTTATGCATAAGCACAAACGGTCTCGCTAAACGCGGGTGGCGTTTAGCGACACTTGACGTTTTAGCTTTTGTTGAACTAAGTCACCAAAGGTGACGGTTTCCAACTAGCATAAAAAATAGATTGATAAATGAAGCATCCTAATAAATGAAATATAAAATCAATAATGCATGATAGCCGAATCAAGCCTGGAAAGGCTATGCCTAACACTCAAAATTTACGCTAATTTCTCTGCAAAAGTCAACTATCAAATTTGGGTAATTGATCAAGGCTTCTCAAATAGATATCCAAGAAGCTCTTGCTTTTGTTTAATTGATAAGGTTTGGGTAGTAACGTTCATCTTATTTTAAAACCAGATTTGCTTTTTCCTAATGATGTAATTTTGGTGACTTCGCCCAACAGATGATTCAATCTTGGCCCGGTGGGCCGATTGAAGCCTTATTTATTATGTACAGTTATTTTTTGTATACAGTAAACTTTATTTCTTTAATATCATCCAAATCACTGTTGAATATATTACCACCATGAAGTTGGGATTTAATATAATTTCGGACGATTCTTCGGGTCAGTATTAATCCAACTTCTGGGTTAATCGCATACTTGAAATTATCTGGATAAATGAATGGATTGTCGGTTACAGAATTATGACCAAATTCTGGTAGTTCTATCATATAAACTATATTACTTCTGTTTTCTATCAGGCTGTTATAATTTTCAAGTGCATATGGTAGCGTACCACTACTGCATAGCATTGCTATAGGAATATTAATTTTTCCTTCATATCTGACATCTCTGGGGGGAATCCCTTCCATTGAAATATAAGCTTTAATATTTTTATTTCTGGCTGTCAATTCTCCGGCAATTCTGCCTCCTAACGAATGACCAAAAATGCCGATATTCTTAGTGTTTATTCTGCTAGTAAATCTATTGTTAGGGTCGTTATCATTTAATTCTGAAATTTTTCTAATGGCGAATTCTAGATCGTTGAATCCCATTGCTGTTGGGCGTTCATAAAAAGAGTCTACCTTTTCATACGGTCCTGCCATCATTCCTTGTGGTGTTTGAAACTCATTCGAAGGTTTTAGGATAAATCCGTCACCATAAATAGTATATCCTATTTCAGGCATGTCTACGGATGCAACTACGAAACCGTGACTTGCAAGATCTTCTATTAAAGTTGTATAAAGAAATCTTTCAGTTCCTCTACCCGGTGATACCAAGATCAGATTTGAAATAGATATCTTGTCGTTGAATCGAGCTCGTGCATAGGAATGGGATTCAACATTTCGATAGTCTTGCGAAATTGCATTGTATGAGGCTGAAACTGAATTACTATCTATCAAGGCTGGATACCATATCTGAACGATAATGGTTCGTTTTTCCTCCAACAAAGAATTATATTTTATTTCCCTTGTATCATCGGTCCATTCATATGTTACGGTCCCTACCTTATATTGGCCAGTAGGCTTTAATAACGCTACGGATTCTTTTTGTCCTAAGGCAGACAGAGAGAATGTTAAACAACAAAGAATGATTACAAATTTCATGTAAGGTCTTTTAATTGGCTACAACGGG
>JAHEJC010000115.1 GCA_024639065.1 Lewinellaceae bacterium
GGATGATAGTACTCAAAGTACTATTCAACTAGTTGGAGAAAACAACTTAATGTTAGGTGAAAGCACGACTATAAACCTATCCACAAATTTTCCAATCGATGAATACACGATCATACGTTCAGGAGATGATAGCACTTGTGTCAACTGTTTACCGCTTACTATTACCCCACACCAAACCGTGAGCTATAAAGTAGTTGCTTTAGGTGAAAGTGGCTGTGTGCTTGAAGATATTCTTACTATTCAGGTAGAGGGTATCTATCGTATTTATGTACCCAATATTTTTAGTCCAAACAATGATGGAGTCAATGATGATTTTAAGATATTCCCAGGCACCAATTTAGTGAAAATCGAAGCCTTCCGTATATTTGATTATTGGGGAGAAATGCTGTTTGAAGCAGTGGAATATTTTCCGGATGACGGTCAACCTACTTGGGATGGAAATTTTAGAGGGAAAGAGATAAATCCAGGTGTATTTCCTTATATGCTAGAGGCTTCTTTCATTAATGGAGAGCGAAAATACTTTTCTGGCAGTATTACCTTGGTCCGATAATTCTATTTTATTTCTTTATAAACGGCCTAAAAGTAGATGAATTGGAAAGCACTCTTTCCCAGGGTATATCTTCTTCAGGCCGGATCAAATGCCATAATGTTTTAATGTACACACCGTCTTTATCAAGGTCACAATACCCCGTCCATGAAGTAATACTACTATAGCCTTCCCAACGCACTGAAAAGGAAATCGCTCTAACTTCATCATCAGGATAATCATCCGTCTGATTGATCCATCCTTGCAGTGGAAACACTCGACCATCCACTCCTGTTGATGATCTATATTCACCTAATATCCTGTAATCCGATGACACTGAATCAATAACTAATAGGGATCCTAAGTCATTTGACCAAAGACCCTCCAGATGATCACAGTCCTGGCTTAATCCAGGATGTATGGTCAATATTAATATTACGCATAGGCTGTAAACAACTTTTTCTTTTATCATTTTAGTCAAGCTTATTCTCCATTTTTAAATATCATAGCTATTAATTTCAAAGTTAATTTTTATTTATTCCTATTTTTATGAAATAAAACAAACCTATCATGAGTAAAGCAACCTTGGACAAGTCAACCATAGCCTTTCTGCGTAATATTAAAAAAAATAACAACAGAGATTGGTTCACAAAAAACAAAGATAAATTTACCATCGCCCAAGATGATGTAAAGCAATTTATACAAGCACTGGTTGATGAGATGAGCAAGCATGATGTCATTGAAAAACACAAGCTATTCCGGATCTATCGAGATGTTCGATTTTCAAAAGATAAAACACCTTATAAATCTAGTTTTGGCATTAGTTTTAATCGGGCGGGTGCTAGTAGAAGAGGTGGCTATTACCTGCATATCGAACCCGGGGGAAAGACTTTTGTAGGAGGAGGATTTTGGCAACCCAATCCAGAAGACCTTAAGCGGATCCGTAAGGAATTTGAGCATGACGATAAACCTATACGAAAAATAATTAATTCGGCTTCTTTCAAGAAACATTTCGGTAGTTTGTCCGGAGAAAGTGTAAAAACGGCACCAAAAGGATTTTCAAAAGATCATCCAGCGATTGATTTGATCAGGATGAAATCGTTTACGGTAGGTAAATCATTTAAAGACAGTGATGTTACCAGCCCAACTTTTATTAAAGAAGTGAATAGCACCTTTAAGGCGATGCGTAAATATTTTGATTATATGTCATCCGTGCTGACAACAGATTTGAATGGCGTGTCCTTAATAGATTAAAACAACTAATTCAAAAAATATGATACTCCTAAATACCAATAGGTATTCTCCTAACCAGCTCGCATTAGGGTTGTCCTTAATGCTATGTATTTTTTTCTTTACTTGCAATACAACCAAACCCGGAGTAGGTAATTCATCAAAATGGATCGATTTGTTTAATGGTAAAGATTTGAGTGGTTGGACACCAAAAATAAAAGGGTATCCACTGGGTGAAAATTATGGAAATACCTTTAAAGTTGAAAATGGCAATCTGGTTGTAAGCTATGAAAACTACGATGCGTTTGATAGCAAATTTGGCCACCTATTTTACAAATCCCCATTTTCATCTTATAAATTATTAGTCGAATATCGATTTGTAGGCGATCAGGTAAATGGTGGACCTGGATGGGCTTTTCGGAATAGTGGAGCGATGCTGCATGGTCAGGATCCTAAAACGATGACCGTCGATCAAGACTTTCCAATTTCTATTGAAGCGCAGTTTCTAGGGGGTAATGGTACGGATTCAAGAACTACTGCCAACCTTTGCACCCCCGGTATGCATGTTGAAATTGATGGTGAATTAATAACACGTCACTGTACGTCCAGCACTTCAAAAACGTATCACGGAGATCAATGGGTAACCGTTGAAATGGTGGTATTAGGTTCAGAAGCAATTTACCACATCATGGAAGGAGACACTGTTCTGGCCTATCAGCATCCCCAGATAGGTGGCCTGGAAAAAGATGATCCTTATCTCCAGCTTTACCCTGAAGGATCATTAGTTAGTAGTGGATATATTTCCTTACAAAGTGAAAGTCACCGGATTGAATTCCGCAAAGTTGCCCTTTTAGATTTATCAGAGATGAAATAATGACAATAGAATTTGTTTACCCATCATTCATCATCTTAAGGATTAAATCATAGATCTCCAGATGTCTCATGGAAATAGACCTTTCTGGCTGGAGCAACAAACTAGGTGCAAACGAATTTTGTAATAATCCTTCCATCATTTGTTGATTTTTTGAAATAATATGGAGCGGTACGGCAAATTCGTTCATGATCCCTTCACACAAAAAAGTCATTCCTGGTGGTTGATGATCACCAACTAAAATCACCAAGGCTTCATCATCTACTTTATTAAGAATGAATTGAACCATTACTTTGAGAACATACTCAATACTCAAATAATAGCGCATAGATTCATCTAAACTTTTTTCTGCAGTTCCATCCAGGGCATTAAGCTTCTGCATAGAGTCTAATAATCTCCAATTTTCTAAAAAAGGCGGTATGGTTGTCCAAGGCGCGTGTGAACTCATATTTATGGAAAAGAAAAAGAAGGGTTGCTTATCATCATCCAAAATATGCTCCTCAAAATAATTGATTGCATATTGATCCGGAATACCGCCAAGCATATCATATTTAAATCCCTGATATGGAATATCATCATACTTGATCCATTGATCAAATGCATAAAATCGATCGGTCAGTGCATAGGAAATGGCCGTACTTTGTTTTTGATTGGACATCGTCTTCATCCGATAAGTATGGTACCCTTGATGATTAAGGTACCTTACCAGATGTGGGAAATTGTATTGGGTGGATAGTAATTCATTAAAATAAAGGTGATTGCTAATGTCAATTCCGGTCAGAGCAGAGGTGAATGATAACCAACTCCTTCCCCCTATTACCGGAGCTAATGAATACGTTGAGGCAACCTTCCAATCTGCTCTTCTCAGCTGTGATTCTAAATTGATCATCAAGGAGTCATACATTGGCCCTTCTTCCTTTAATAATTGAACAACACTTCCATAGGACTCTAAAAAAAACAGATAGATATTAGGCTTTCGGGACATGGGTTTGCTGAAGGCGGATCGATAGGCTTTTTCAGCTTCTTTAATGTCCAAAGATTTTGTTGATGAAAAACTTGTTTTAATTTCTGGCGTAATCCAATGAAGAGACTTCCAAGAAGCTCGGTCTTTCGATGCGTTATAAGTCCAATTCACTCCAACTATCCATATTAAAAGTAGCAGTCCTAAACCTGCTGAAGTGATATATAAGGTTTTATTAGAAATATCTTGCAGAAGTTGAATGGTTTTCCGGATAACCAAATAAATTCCCCAAAAAAGCAGGATAAAAAAAAGCAAAACGCCAATGATTGTCAAAATATTAAAAAATCCTAATTCTCGCAGGAACAGTGGTAGTACTTCCTGGACTAATACCAGATCATTTAATATATTGGGCGGCTCTCCGTAGAGTTTGAATGAAACCAGATAATACCAGTGATAGCTGAGGAATATTAAATAGCTCAACGTGGCAAATAACTTCCCGGATTTTGGTTTCTTCCATCTAGAAATCCAAAACACGAATAGTGTCCACAAAATAATTTCACCAATAAGGCGAAATAAATCGGCATTATCTCGAATAAAAAGCAACTTAATATCTCCAATAATTGGATCCGAGACTAGCCTGGAGGAAGGGAAAAAAGTGGTGGTAGAGCGTTTAAAAACATATTCCGGGAATAACAATAAACCATTGAATAAAAAAAACAAAGCTATGGGAATACCCCATCGAAAAAATCTAATTGATAACTTACTCATGATGAGGAAGCCGTGTTTTTTAACCAGTAAAAAAGTGCTCGAATAAATGAGGACACTACCAATATGCAAACACCGATCATGATAAATTGATAAAAATCATACTTTATAAAAAAACATCCAATCATTCCTACCATCAAAATGACAGCGATAACCCGCCCATACCTGGATTTATATTCTTTCTTATTTGGGGACTTGATTAATGGCAGGATGAGCACATACGCAAATCGCAGCATACCGACCACAAGGATCCAGGATGGCAATAATTTAAAATGATAGATCATAGCACTCATCATCAGAATAAATAGGGCATCCACTTCCTTATCCAAATACTCACCAAGCAGCGAACTATTTTGATCTTTACGTGCATAGTAGCCATCCAACAAATCCATAAGTGCTATTACTGAAGCGATTATGCCAATATAAAAGTGATGGATCTGAGTAGAAATGATCACTAATATCATGAGTAAGTCATGTCTTCCCAGGGTTACCATGTTCGCTCGACTGATTTTATATTCCTCGCTGAGTAATAACCTGCGTTTTGTCAATAATAAATAGCTAAAGCTTACAAAACTCACTACTGGCAGGATCCAAAGTTGATTTGTATTTAAGTAGGTTAATAAAGCCAGCATCAATCCCAAGGCATGATACCTAGACCATAATTCAATTTCTCTGAGATGCTCCATGACTTGACAAGATAAATTAAAGTTACATGAATTTTATAAAACGCAGAATATAGATTCTGCGCTCTCGGATACTGTTTCTTTTGCCTTTTTCCTTTTTACCCTTAACCTTTTCTTTCATCTGTTACCTCCTCCTCCTGGCTTACCAATCCCTGAGGGCTTAGCAATCCAGGTAATGGTTGGGAAAATCGCTATTTTTACATCTTCTAGATTAATTATGGCTGGGATTTATATACATATTCCGTTTTGTAAAAAGGCATGCCACTATTGTAACTTCCATTTTTCTACTTCTTTAAAAAGTATAGATGCGGTAGTCCAATCAATCAAAACAGAAATCAGTAAACAAAGTAGCTATTTAAAAGAACCTGTAACAACGATTTACTTCGGGGGAGGCACCCCTTCTATTCTGAATACTTCTTTGCTTGAATCAATTTTAGCAAAGTTGGAAAGTCATTTCAGTCTGGCCACCGAAGAGATTACTCTAGAGTGTAATCCTGATGACATAACATTCGAAAAATTAGCTGAGTGGAACCGCCTGGGTATTAACCGACTCAGTATCGGTGTGCAATCCTTTCATGAACACCATCTTACCTGGATGAATAGAAGTCATAATGCAGAACAATCGATTAATAGTATTAAATGGGCTCAAAAAGCTGGATTTGAGAATTTGACTATTGACCTTATATTTGGATTTGCCGGACTTTCTAAAACAGAACTAAAAGAGAATTTAAGAGTTGTTCAAAAATATGCGATCCCCCACCTATCCGTTTATGGAATGACTATTGAGCCAAAAACTGCCTTAGGACACCAGACCAAGACCGGACAATACCTACCCCTACCGGAAGCCGAAGCAAATGCTCAAATGTTGATGATCATGGAAGAATTAGACCGTCAGGGATATGAACAGTATGAAATATCAAACTATGCCATGCCAAAAAAGCGTGCATTACACAACAGTAATTATTGGCAAGGAGCCACTTACTTAGGTTTAGGGCCTGGCGCTCATTCTTTCAATGGGACTTCACGGCATTGGAATATTGCCAACAATCAAAAATATATCAAGCTTATCCAGCAAGGTCAACCTGTATATGAAGTAGAGCAGCTTTCAACAATAGATCGATATAATGAATATGTTATGATCCGGCTAAGAACAATCGAAGGCATCAACCTGGATCAAATAGAAAACCTATTCCCAGCCTATTTTAATTATTTCATACAAAATATAAGACCATTTATTGGAAAACATGTACAAAAGACAGAATCATCCTATAGACTTACTCAAAAGGGGAAATTTATAACCGATCTTATTACAAGCGCTGTATTTAAGGTGAATAGAGAAAGTGATTAGGCTATGGAATTTAGTGGAGGCTTGCCTTTTGGATCATTCTATCTAATAATTCGATAGCCGCTGAAGGAATAACCGTTCCGGGTCCAAAAACAGCGATCACCCCATGATTAAACAAATAATCATAATCATTCGGTGGAATCACGCCACCGGCCACTACCATTATATCCGAACGTTGGTATTTTTTTAGTGCTTGAATTACCCTCGGAATCAAGGTTTTGTGTCCTCCTGCTAAGGATGAAACTCCAATAAAATGAACATCATTTTCAACGGCTTGCTTGGCTGCTTCTTCAGGAGTTTGAAACAAAGGTCCGATGTCCACATCAAATCCAATATCCGCAAAACTAGTAGCGACAACTCGTGCTCCCCGGTCATGTCCATCTTGACCCAATTTGACGATTAAAATCCTGGGTCTTCGACCATATTTTGATTCAAAAACATTGGCTTTTTCGATGGCTTCCTTAAAGTTAGCATTCATTTTTATTGATTGAGCATAGACTCCTTGAACAGTTTTTGTTTTTGGCACATACCGCCCGAAGCTCATTTCCAATGCGTATGAAATTTCACCCAAGGTACATCGAGCCCTGGCGGCATGTACTGCTAAATTAAGTATATTTTCTTCACCCGTTTCTGCAGCCTTAGTAATAGCGCTTAATGCATTTTTTACTGCCAGCTGGTTTCTTTCTTGTTTAATTTTTTCAATTAACTTAAACTGATTAAATAAAACTTCATCCAGGTCTACTTCTAACAATTTAAAATCCATATTTTGCTCATCTTCAAATAGATTTACACCAACAATTATTTGCTGACCTGAATCGATCAATGCTTGTTTTCTTGCAGCCATTTCTTCAATTCTCATCTTTGGCAAACCTTGCTCTATTGCTTTGGTCATTCCTCCAATAGCTTCAATTTCCTCAATATATTTGCGCGCTTCAACTAATAAATCTTCGGTCTTTCTTTCAACAATTTTTGATCCTCCCCAAGGGTCAATACTGTGCATAATTGCGGTATCTTGTTGGATAAATAGTTGAGTTTCTCTGGCAATAGCAGCAGAAAAATCAGTTGGCAAGGCAAGCGCTTCATCCAATGCATTGGTATGTAAAGACTGAGTACCTCCAAATATAGCAGCTAGTGCTTCGAGCGTTGTTCTAGCAATATTGTTATAGGGATCTTGCTGAGTAAGGCTCCACCCGGAAGTTTGGCAATGGGTTCTCAGACAAAGAGATCGCTCATTTTTAGGATGAAAGGGTTTGATTAATTCCGCCCACAAAATACGAGCAGCTCTCATCTTGGCTATTTCCGTAAAGAAATCTAATCCAATTCCCCAAAAAAAAGAAATCCTCGGTGCGAATTGATCTATATCTAATCCTGCATTCAGCCCGGTTCTAACATATTCCAGGCCATCCGCAAGCGTATAGGCTAATTCAATGGCTGCCGACGCGCCCGCTTCATGCATATGATATCCACTTACCGATATAGAATTGAACTTGGGCATTTGCTCCGCCATGTAGCTGAATATATCGCCCACTAAGCGCATAGAATCTCTTGGTGGGTAGATGAAGGTATTCCTAACCATAAACTCTTTGAGGATATCATTTTGAATAGTGCCAGTTAACTGCGCCGACGAGACGCCTTGCTCTTCTGCCGCTACTATATAAAAGGCAAGGATGGGAATAACGGCACCATTCATGGTCATAGAAACTGAAACCTTTTCCAGCGGAATGCCCTCAAAGAGTATTTTCATGTCCTCTACCGTATCGATGGCAACACCTGCTTTCCCTACATCACCACGCACTCGTTCATTATCCGAATCATACCCACGATGAGTAGGTAAATCAAATGCGATCGATAATCCTTTTTGTCCAGCTGCTAAATTCCGTTTATAGAATGCGTTACTTTTTTTTGCGGTAGAAAAACCAGCATATTGCCGTATAGTCCATGGTCTAACCGTATACATAGTAGAATAAGGACCTCTTAGAAATGGGGCAACCCCCGAAACAAAATCTCTCGATATTCGATTTGAAATGGAGCTAGATTGGGGCAAAAAAAACTTAGCTTTGCGAAATGGTATCTTATCTATCACTGCATAATATTAAGATCAATAAAGATAAAACTACTTAATTATTTACTAGCATCAATGGTTGAGAGGAAAGGATCTTCACCAATTATTTTTAATAAGAGAATTATCAAATCTTGATTAACTATACACAGAAAATTCTGGATAACGGCATTAAAATCATAATCAATCAAGATTTTGATTCTTCACATGTGGCCCTTTGTTATACTTTTGACGCCGGTTCGAAATACGACAAAGTTGGTAAGTCAGGCATGGCGCATTTACTGGAACATGTTCTATATACCGGAACCGACCGGTTTCCAAACTACGATGATTACCTTCAGGTGGCGGGTGGAGATGGCAATGCATATACCAACCAAGATATAGCGTGTTTCTATACCTTAGTCCCTTTACAAAATTTATTACCTTATTTAGAGATGGAAGCAGATCGCTTTACTCAATTGAGATTTGATCCAGCAGGTATTAAAGTACAAAAGAAAGTGGTAATAGAAGAGTACAAAGAGACTTGCCTCAATGAACCCTACGGTGATTTATGGCATCATCTCTGTAAATTGATCTATGCAGACACCCCGTATGAATGGCCTCCAATCGGAATGGATATAAATTCTATCAACAAAATTAAACCCGCTGACCTCCGAGAATTCTTTGATAAACTATATGTAGGTGACCGAATAACTATTGCGATTTCAGGACCAGTTAACCCTGAAGAATTGATTCCAAAATTAGAACAGTTGTTTTCACCGATTAAATCAAATCACCAAAGTCCGATCCTCCAATTTCAACAAATTACCCCCCAGCATCGAATTAAGGAAATTGAGGCCAATGTCCCGGTAGACCAACTAATTTTGTGTTATCCGGGGACGGATCGTTTGGATCCCAATTACATTATTGATGATCTACTTATAGAGCTTGTCTTTACAGAGGGTTCCTTGTTCCTGGAAAAATTGGTTAAAAAAAAGAGATTAATTAATGAGCTGGAAATTTACCAAAGTGGACACTTTCATAATGGATTGGTTGTAATAGAAGCCAGGCCAGCTGAGTATACTTCCATGAAAGAACTTGTAAATGAATTTGATCAGGATTTAAAGGAGTTCATTCAGAATGAGTTAGACGAACAATCCATGGTAGCTGCATTAAATCGAATAGAAAGTCAACTTACTTTTTCATCTCTAAATGTATTGAATAAAGCCATGAATCTCAGTTATTATGGTTGGTTAAATAAACTGGAATGGATGATCAATGAATTATCCCTTTATAAAGAAATTTCCAAGGATCAAATTTTCAATCGGGCTATTGACTTGTTTGATTTAAAAAATAGCTTCCAACTGTTCTATCGCGCTTCAAATTGATATTGGGAGGCGTCGAATAAAGTATTCTTCAATAAGCAAAGCTGGAACCAATAATTTGATATTTTTACAACCGCAAAAAAGAATATGAAAACTAATTATTCAAAATTTCTGGAATTGCTCAAACCTGTATTATGGCAAGCATCCAATGCGGTGATGAATATCTATAACCAGCAATCTTTCACCAGTAGTCAAAAAGCAGATCTTTCTCCAATAACCGAAGCAGACCTTATATCCCATAACATTCTTACGAAAGCAATTTCTCTCTTAGATCCCTCCATTCCTATCATTTCTGAAGAGAATAAATCATTTAAGGATATTAGTCGGTCAGAGCACTATTGGGTTATTGATCCTTTAGATGGGACCAAAGAGTTCATTGCAAAAAATGGGGAGTTTACCATTAATGTCGCTCTGGTGAAAGATAAAAATCCGGTAATGGGCTTAGTCATGGTACCGGTATTTGCTCAGTTATATCATGCTATCTATGGTCATGGAGCCTTTTGTGAAGATAAATTTGCCAATAAAAAGAAAATTACGGCGGCCTATTTTGATGAAGAACAAAAAAGTTTAAACATATTATGTTCCAGGTCTCACTTAAATCAAGAGACTGAGGATTATATAAATCGTTTCAAAGATCCAACAATCATTAAAAAAGGAGGATCTATGAAGTTTATGGATATCGCTCGTGGGAGCGCTCATATTTATCCCAGATTTGGTCCTACTATGGAATGGGATACTTGCGCCCCGCAAATCATTGTGGAGGAGGCCGGTGGATCGTTAATAGACCAAACAACCAATCAAAGAATGGAATATGGAAAAGCAAAGTTCCTCAATAACTATTTCGTCGTATATGCTCAAATTAAATGACTAAACAGGATAAATTTTCAAATTATTTAACCATTCTTTGGGCCCTATTATTAATAGGCCTCCCCTGGTCAAAAGCATTGAGTTCAACCGCGATGGTTTTAATTCTGGCACTCAGTTTAGATAAACTACCTCATCTGTGGGCAGCAATCAAAGCTCATAAGGGTATCTCAATATTTAGTCTCCTTTTTGTATTGTTACTACCAGGATTAATTTCATCTGAAAACCTAAGCAATGGATTATCCTTTTTGTTTATGCAAATCGGCTATGTGGTCTTGCCTGTTCTAATAATATTGAATAAGGATCTTTTGGTTCAAAAGCATCATTCCTTACTTAACTACTTTATAAAAAGTTGTACCATTGCTGCTCTAGCCACACTAATTTTATTTTTCATACCGGAAGACATGGTAATTAAACTTACCGAAAATATATCTTTTTTAAAACCTTATGAAAAGACGGTGAACCGAGTCTCTTTTGGCCTATATAGTCCATTTATTGACCGGTTACATTTTAGTTATTTGTTGGTGCTAGCCATGCTTTTTTATGCTTGGATGTACTTCAAAAAACTTCCTTCCCCTTCGCTGATTTTCCCACTCACCATTCTAATTACTTTCATTTTATTAGGAGGCCGCGGTGCCCAGCTAGCCTGGCTACTGTTAATCCCATTGTGGATAGTAACCTATTTTTACACATCCTCTCCAAGGTCAGTTAACCAGCCTAAAAATCGATTGATTGTTCCTTTGGTGTTAGTTGCCGTTTTTGCTACACCCTATCTTGCCTATCAATTCATCCCTCCAGTAAAGAAAAGGTATGATCAATTATTCTGGGAATTAAAACTAGTAAGAAGTGGAGAATATAAACAATGGAATTATGAACATTTTACTTCATTGCGGCGACTATTATCATTAAAACATCACATCGCACTAATTAAGAAATCTCCATGGATTGGTGTTGGTATAGGAGATTATCGGGAAGATCTTCAGGCAGCTTATGATGGTGATGCATCAATTGGTTTAAATCTTTCGTCAAATGCCAATAACCAATACTTGTTTTATTGGGCTAACGCCGGTATTCTTTCACTCTTATTATTTCTATTTGTATTGTACTATTGGACCTATTCTGCGCTACAATACACGAACGATTCTATTGATAAAACGCTGATTATCTCATTTATCTTATTTTTTGGATTCATCCTAGTATTTGATGTGTTTATTATATACCAGATCGGTATCATGTCATTCTGCGTTTTCGGAGGATTAATTTATTTGGTGACAAAAAATCAAAATAAAGACATCAAGGCATGAAAGTATTACATGTTTCTTCTGCCTTGACATGGCGAGGTGGTGAACAGCAAATAGCCTACTTACTGCAAGAATTAAAAGCCTTAGGTGTAATTAATCAAATCTTTTGCCCTCACGAGACCCCATTGGCAGAAATGGCAAATCAGAATAGTTTTAAGTTCCACACCTATAAAAAGAATAACTTAGATCCACGAATTTCCAAGCGGTTAAAACTCCTTTGCATACAGGAGCAAATTGATTTAATCCATCTTCATGACAGTCATAGTCATACCTATGGAGTAATGGCCGCAAGTCTCTATGGCCTGCAGATTCCTATGATACTAAGTAGACGGGTAGATTTTCCAATTAAAGGATCCATTTTTTCAAAGTGGAAATACAACCATCCTTCAATAAAAAAAATATTATGTGTATCCAGAGCCATCAAAAAAATATTAGCTCGGGATGTCAGGGATACAAGCAAGCTCGAAATAGTTTACAGTGGAGTCGATTTATCGAGAATCAAAAGGAGGTCCGAAATCCTGCACACTGAGTATAGTCTTCTTCCGAATCAACTGATAATTGGAAATATTGCGTCCATAGCTCCGCATAAGGACTACTTTACGTTTGTAAACGTCGTACATAAACTAAAATCTAAAAACACCATAGATCCTTTTCCAAAATTTTTCATTATCGGAGGTGATGGTGGTGAACAATTCGCGATAAAAAAGAAAATTGAAACCCTTGGACTTGAGCATGATATTATACTTACCGGATTTAGAAATGACATACCTGCTATTGTATCCGATTTAGATGTCATGCTAGTCACAAGTAAAGAAGAGGGTCTCTGTACTTCAATTATAGATGCTTTTGGTGCCGGAGTCCCTGTTGTGGCAACCGCAGCCGGTGGAATTCCCGAATTAGTATTGCATCTACAAACCGGACTCCTGGCACCGGTTAAAGATGTTGACAAATTAGTACATTGGGTTGAAAAGATCCTGAGTGACAATCAACTAAAAGCTAGAATAGTTAAAAAGGCAAAAATGCATGCTACTCAATTCAGTCAAACCAAAATGGCTTCGGATACCTATAAATACTACTCTTCTTCATTATTAAAATAAGCTAATATCTTCTCTGCTTTGGAATTACCTATTAATGCTTTTAGTTCATCGGGTGTGGCCTTTCTTATTCCCTTTATTGATTTAAATTGAACCAATAATTTAGTAGCTATAGTCTCCCCAATCCCATCAATATCCATTAATTCGGTAGTAGTGAAATGTTTTGAGCGTTGATTACGATGAAAGGTAATAGCAAATCTGTGGGCTTCATTTCGCAATTGTTGTATTAATTTGAGCGACTCAGATTTTTTATTTATGTATAACGGAATTGGATCGTCAGGAAAAAATATTTCCTCAAGTCGTTTAGCAATACCAATGACTATTATACGGTCTTCTAAGTTTAATCTCTTGATGCTATTCATTGCTGCATTTAACTGACCTTTGCCTCCATCAATAATCACTAGTTGAGGTAGTGTTACTTTTTCTTCGACCAAACGCTTATAGCGGCGATAAACTACTTCTTCCATAGAGGCAAAATCATCAGGCCCCACAACGGTTTTTATATGAAAATGACGATAATCTTTTTTTGAAGGTTTTGCATTTTTAAAAACCACGCATGATGAAACCGGATAGGATCCCTGAAGATTTGAATTATCAAAGCACTCTATTTGCAAAGGGACATCTTCTAGTTGTAAATCATTTTTCAAAGTGGTCAATATACGTTCGGCGTGTGTAACTTTCTTTTGTCTGGTGGCCTCATCTCTTCTTTTTTGCTTAATAAAGAAATAAGCATTCTTTAATGATAAATCAATCAATTTCCTTTTATCGCCTATTTTAGGAACTATCTGTTTAATTGATTGATCGAAAAGTCTAACCCTAAATGGCAGGTAGATTTCCGGTGCATCACTCTCAAACTTTTGTCTTAACTCATGTATGGCAAAAGCAAGCATATCTTTTTTGGTTTCATCCAATAACTTTTTCTTTATTTCAAAAGTGTTTGCATAAATAACTGCACCATTGATTACCCGGATATAATTAACATATGCCTCCTCCTTACCGTCATCCACAATGGTAAAAACATCCACATTTTGTATACTCGGATTCACTATTGTACTCTTGCTCTGATAATCTTCGAAAAGAGATAATTTCTCTTTCAACTCGTTAGCTTTTTCAAACTCCAGTGATTCAACGCATTGTTGCATTTCTTCTTTTAGATATTGCTTTACCGCTGCAAAATTTCCTCTTAGAATGTTAGTGATTTGTTGAACTCTATTTTGATAAGTTGCTTCAGATTCATAGCCTTCACAGGGCCCAATACAACGCTTAATATGATATTCCAGACAAACTTTAAACTTCCCTGCCTGAATGTTCTTTTCTGCCAGGTTTAAAGAACAAGTGCGAAGAGGGAATAAGTTTTTGATTAAATCTAAGATTAACTTTGCTTTATACTTTGAGGTATAAGGTCCAAAATAGGTAGAACCATCTCTAATCAATTTCCGAGTAAAGAAAACTCTAGGAAAACGCTCTTTCTTAATACAAAGGTAGGTATAGCTTTTGCCATCTTTTAGGTTTACATTATATCTGGGTTGGAACTTCTTAATTAAATTATTCTCTAGCAACAATGCATCACTTTCGGAATTTACTAATAGGCAATCAATTTTTACTGAAGTCCTAACCAGTGACTTAATTTTGTAAGCCTGGTTGTACTTATTTAAGAAATATGAAGAAACGCGTTTGCGTAAATTTTTTGCTTTACCTACATATAGTATCTCACCTGATTCACTTTTAAATTGATAAACGCCAGGTCCTCCAGGGATGTCCGATCTTATTCTATCAAAATCCTCTTTGGTCATATCTTATATCAAAACCATTAATAATATTAAAAATGAAACACGCTCGTAAGCTATAAAGTTAAATATTGTAATCCCTTATGAGCAGCCGAACTACTTATTAAATTTTATTTTTCACTCATTGATAGTTCATTCACCACTTATTTAATTTGTATATCTATAATATTCTAAAGTCTTAACATAAAAATGAGGCGCTGCATGATTGCAACACCTCATTTTCTTCTTAATTAATCCTTATCCTTAATTAATAACCAAAACCATCATGAGTGACTATCGCTGCCCACGTCAGCCAACTCATAATTTTTTTCTTTGTTTCTATTCGATAACGATCATTTTCTTCGTAGCTACAAAATCACCACTCTCCAACTGATAGTACAATACTCCTGCACTATTCAAGTCTTTCTTCATCAACTTAAATTGATTGTAACCTTTTCCAAAGTCTCCTTCATACAACTTCACTAATCTTCCGGTTACATCCATTACTTTCAAGGTGGCTGCTCCTTCTTCTGCTAACGTGAACCCGATGATCGTCTGGCTGCCAAATGGGTTTGGATTGTTTTGATACAATTCATTCAACCCACTAGCTACGATCTCATCACCTCGTACAAACTCGATGGTTACCCCACCGATGCCCTGGTTGTTGTAAGACTCGGCCTTCGTAATCGCTGAGTTTATGCTCAACATCTCACTCAATGATCCACTGGTACTTGCTGTAAAGGTCATCGTATACAATGCATCCGCACTGGTCACCCCTCGTTCTGAGTTCCAACTTGTGGTGATCAATCCTTTATCACTATGTATTCCGAAGTTATCGTTATCTATCGTTATACTGCCAGACTCACTACTTACGTAGTCCAGTCCTTTGGTACTCATCGTAAATTGATACCCTTCAATTGAATTGAAGTTTCTTGCACTGAAGCTTACCACCACTTCTTGTCCTGCTTCCACTTGCTGATCAGCTACCTGGAAGACTAACTTGTTATTGTTCCTTACTTCGGCTCCCAGTAATGCACTGTTGGCTTGTACCGTACCATTCACATCCCCTACTTTAACCGCTACAAAGTCTGCTCCTACCGTTTGATCGGTCATCGTAATATCTTTGTATTCTGCAAAGTTCCATGGCTCCTGCGCATTCGCAAACTCATAGGCTGCATCTACAAATCTCCAACTCTGATTATTTGGAAACTCGGTGTACAAGCCTAAGATCAACTTTCTCAATTCAACCAAGTCTAATGCTGTAATGCTGCTTGAACTATTGATATCCGCTGCAATCAACTTGTATGGTGTAGCCAATTTATCTATGCCTAAGATATGCTTCTGGATAAATACTAAGTCTAAGGTACTTACCCCATTGTCTGCTGCATCATTTCTTATTGGCTGTACTTTGTAGATCTGATTCATTTGGACTCCACTGAATACAAACTTACCATCTACGCCAGTCATATAGTTAGTCATTGGATTATCATTAAGCTTTAAGCTCACATCAGCAAACTCGACTGCTTCTGCACTCTCAGTAGCTATGTTTCCAATAATCGTAGCACTCTGTGATTCCTGACAAGCTCCAATGCCTGGCTGGATCAATAAGTACGTCTCACAGAAATCATAGTTATCTTCTTCATCCCATACATAGATCGTTACCGTCACTTCGCCCAATTGATCACAATCAAAGGTCATATAGCCACTGCGGTCGTCTTCTACATAAGTACTATCCTCATCCGGATGGGTACTAGTGAAAGTGAAGCGTAAATCATCCTGATCGGTACAGTTATCAAAACTTCCTGCATCCAAGTCTCTGGCCCACACCGTTACTTCATTGGTATTTGGCATTACTACTGTAGCAATTCCATTATAACAATATGGTGTTGGTGCTTTACAGT
>JAHEJC010000494.1 GCA_024639065.1 Lewinellaceae bacterium
GGGATGGGTGTCCAGGTAGGTAATGCAAATTCCGTTTCAATTTACCAAGGATTTGGCAGGCCCCTTCGATGCGGAATATTTGCGGCTAGCGCTGAGAATAAATCTCGTCAGGAAACCGGAGCTACCTACTGGGGAATTATGGAAATGACCGGAAACTGCTATGAAAGAATTATATCGGTAGGAAACACTCAATCCAGAGATTTCTCTGGAATCCATGGCGATGGAAATCTTACCAACACGGGTAATGCTTCATTTACTATTTTATTGAATTGGGGATTTGTGAGTGCAATAGGCGTTGGATTTAGAAACTCAGAAATTAGCCAACGATACCTCATAAATGATACGGATCCGAATCGGGAGAGGAGTTATGGGATACGAGGCGTCCGTTATGAGTGAAATTAATAATTGTTTATGCCGAGAATATTAATTATTCTACTTTTTATAAGCTGGTGCATTAGATCTGATGCTCAATTTAACAACGCTATTTTCAACGGAGGTGTTGGACAAGGTTTTAATGCGATTGTATATTATTCCACCAAAAACAATTCAATTTTTTCGGGAGCCCATAATGATGGATTTGACTATGAAGGTATTATTAGTAAAACGCATAGTGGTATTTTTCAAGGAGGGATCGACGACGGCTTTAATGTTTTACTATTCAATGAAAAAATTAATAGTAACATTTATTATGGTGGCATTGACGATGGTTGGTCTTCGCAAAATTATGGATTAAATCAAAATAGTATCATTTGGGCTGGTGGAGAAGATGATGGTTGGTCCTCAAACAGACAAATGGCCAATATTAATAACTTAGTTTTTAATGGTGGAACAAATGATGGATTTAGTAGTTCAGGTATTTCAAAAATGAAATGGAACGGAATAATTAGCGACGAATGGCTTGTGGCAGCAAATTGGACGCCGAATATCGTACCTGGCAAGAGTGACGCCGCCTGGATTCCTCAAGTAAAAACTCATTATCCCATCCTTAAAACGGGCGTAATGGGATTGGGCTTAAACAAAACCTATACCTGTAAAGAACTTTATATTGAACCATTTGCCTCGGTTACATTGAACAAAGACGTTGGTTTAATTTCCAATGGGTATTTAGGCATAGATGGAACTTTAAATTTCCTGGGTGTAGGCTTAACCAGTTTCGAAGTACTTCAGGGAGCGATCATGGATATTAAGCCTGGGGGTTTGTTGAATATTATCAAGGAATAACTAAAAAACCCCGTCTTGACAAATCTTATATCATTATTCTGTCCCTAAATTCAAGCACTTATAATCAAACTTGAAAAAATGTTACTCTATTTTACCTAATAACAGCTATACGTCCATCACCAGTTTATAACCGACCCCTCTAATGTTTACAATTTTGACACTTGAATCGGCTTCGAATTTCTTGCGCAATTTAGAAATGAAAACATCCAGTGTTCTACCGACATAATCGCCTTGGTCTCCCCAGACCCTATTAAGGATAACTTCTCGTTCAACGGTAATGTTAACTTCATTGTAAAGTAAAAGAAGCAAATCTGCCTCTTTATTGGTTAGTTCAATTCTTTGATCTTCAATGATAAGTTCTGAATTCCGTTTGTCAAAATGGTATTCACCTAAAGGAATCCGATTAGGATCGATTTTGGGTTTACTCCTTCTCTTCCAAAGAAAAAAGAATACGCTAATGACCAATACGACCAGAATTAATATATTCATGGCTGCTAAAGATTCCTTTTTTTCTAGCAGGGTGAATAAGAGACTGTAACAGGATTTAGGTAGATCTCTCGATTTGCACGGAATAATGTCATATTTCTCCAAATCAGTCATTTTGAAACTGTAGACCACTTCACCGGTTTCGCAGCTCTCTACTTCTACGAAATAGCCCTTGGCTATTGTTGTTTCCGTCATGACTCGATTAACCGTGTTTACCAGTTCATCCGGATTTAATTCAAAATCAGATTCGAATTGTATTCGATATCGCTCATTTTCTTGCTTAATTGGCAAAACACGAGAAGTACTATCTTCTGAATTAAGCAGGATTTGATGCCCTATCATTCGCAATGACACTTCTATTTGTTGCTTTTTGTGGTTATCTTGAGCAATACTTTCAGAGAAAAGCAACAATATACATACAAAGGAGAATAAAGCTTTTTTGATCTTTCCTAGAACCATTCTACAAATTTATTTGAATCTGACACTATTTGAGGTGTTTTACACAAGATTTACATCATTTTACATTTGATTTACTGGTTGCATCAGCTATCGGCAATATATTTGATAAAAATTAATCGATAAATAAAAACATGAAAAAGAGTAACTTATTTTTCTGCACCTTACTCACAGCCATGAGTATAACGAACTTCAGTTGTATAAATTGGAGCCATGTTGCTGAACAAGAAGAAACGTTAAGTAGCACATCCGTACCTATCCTAAATGATTTATTAAACACCATAAAAGAACAGGCTGATTCTGATTTCTTCTACGATGTTGATTCCCGGTATATGAGCACCATGACCAAAGAAGAAATGGGCCATGTAAGATCGCTGGATGATATTTTCCCCGAGGAACAGATCGAATCCATTGTATCCTATCAATCCGTGAGTGTTACCATTCTGGGCGACAATTACGAAACAATAAGCATTGAATCTGGAGAAAGTGAAGTCTTTAATGATGCACAAATCAAACTTCTACATACCGCCCCTTACTCGACTAATATTCTGATCCGGGCTGATTATGTGGAGAAGAATAGGCAGACGGGTAAATTGGAAGAAAACTATTCCACACCTCACATAACCATTATCCCGGAAAAGGAAGCTATATATGAAAGTGGTAAGGAAGCGCTAATAAATTATCTTAAAAAAAACAGCAAAGAGCAAACAATTATCGTACAAAAATACAGGCTGCAACCCGGAAAAGTGCATTTTACGATTTGCAGAGACGGGACCATTTCAGATGTTAAGCTAGTAGCAACATCGGGCTATCCTTCCATAGATAAAACCATGACCGATCTAATCACCAAGACACCTGGAAAATGGGAACCGGCCGTAAATGCTAAGGGTGAAAAAGTTGACCAGGAACTGGTGTTTTCGTTCGGTATTGTAGGTTGCTAAGCTTCCTATCGATTTTAACTTAAACAAATCATTATGAAAAAGAGTATCTCAATTTTTGGGATCGTCCTTACAGCCCTGGGATTGATGGCCTTTAGTTGGTTGAATTGGAACAATATGGACAAGCAGGCCAATTCTGACTTTTATTACAATTTAGGTTCCAAGTTTGGGACGACCATCACAAAAGAGAACCTACACAAGGCAACATCAGTCCTTGATATAGTTCCTACAGTAGCCGAAGGTTGGTGGAAAGTATCCTTTCAAACCGTAACGGTTGCTCTTCTTCAGGACCACGACGAAATAATTGTTTTTGGGAATGAGAAGGTACTAAATGATGACCAAATCAGGCTTTTACAATCCACTGAATACTCAAGCAACTTTTATATTAAGGCTCGTGGTAAAGACAAACATCCTGATACCGGGAAAATAGAGGACTATACTTATTACTTTACCGTAACTCCAGAAAAAGAAGCTGAATACGTTGATGGACAAGATGCGCTCATTGCTTACCTCAAAGATAACTGCAGGAAAGAAACATACCTTGCCAAAGAAGATAGTCTTGAGCGAGGTATGATCAGTTTTACAGTTACAAAAAAAGGGAGCATTACAAAAGTTGAGCTATTGGCATCGTCAGGATATCCTGTAATAGATAAGACCATGGTCGAATTGATCACCAATGCACCGGGTAGATGGGAACCAGCAGCAGATACTGAAGGGAAAAAAATTGACCAAGAACTTGTATTCTCTTTCGGCCGGGGAGGCTGCTAGGCGCATTATACTATTTTCATACAAAAATCAAATTGTCAAATATGAAAAACTACATCACCATCATCATAATATCTCTCATAGTTGCTTGCGGAGTAAAAGATTCATCCACACTATCTTTGGAACAAGGTTCAACTAGGCCAATTCAAGCGGTGAGCAGGTATGATTCCCCATTAATTGATTCCCAAATTGCCATCAACAATCCATATGAACTAACCTTTGATGTGGAAAAAACAGGATCGAACCAATACAGTTTGGTGACCACAATGAAGCTGTTTGGTGGAAGCTTTTACGTGTCTCCATTTTCAAACGACCGATTTTCAGGACGGTTCACCATAGTTATTGAAGACAACCATAACCTAAAAATGGGAAACGATTTCATAGAAACTCCTCGCTCTAAAGAAGTGTTCGACCCGCATCCATTTGTGAATGGTATGGTTAACTGGGTAAATGAAAACACCCGATATGATCACCAGATAACCGTTTCAACTCGGGAAGATTTTGATGCTCGAGGCAAGTTTACATTCACCATTGAACCCAAGTGTACATTGGAAGAGGTTCCTTTCATCATCAAATACAGATCAGGAGTCTTAAGCATTGAGAAATGGCTATGCTAAGTAAA
>JAHEJC010000006.1:0-33038 GCA_024639065.1 Lewinellaceae bacterium
AATCAGCAGATCCCCTTGTTGATTCAATCGAATACCATTTCCGGTACTGCCCTCAGGCAAGTTAACAAATAGGGAGGCGGCTCCCTGAGTAGTCACTTTCCCAATGGTGCTTTTCTTTTCAAAATTAACCGCATAAATATTGCCTTGAGCATCCGTAGCCGGGCCCTCTATTCCGGCTGTGAACTGGTGCTCCGATGTAAAGTCTGAAGCCTTAAACAAATTTTGGCTAGTCTCCTGGCAAGAATCTGTGCCTGACGATATCAGGAAAGTGATAAGAAGACTTTCAAATATTTTTTTCATATATGAAATTAACAAATAAATGGTAAACAGAGGACAGAAGTTAGAAAGTCAGATGGCAGAAGCTCTTACATTAAGAAGATGTTATAAAAGAGCCCTTCTTCATAGTCATCCTGAATCTGTCTGCTACATGCAGGTTTAATTCAGGAGACGTCAGATGCCATTACGCCTAAATGCCAAGACGCCATGATTGACGATCGCAGATTAACAATTGAAGAATACTGATTTCCTCTTACCTCTTAGCCATAGCTGGAAAAATAAAAACCCTGAATGGGTTTCAGCATCAACAATGAGCAACGCTCATTGATTTAGAACAAATAAAAATAAAGCCCTCAAAGAGCGTAGGAGTAATTGTCGTTTGTTTCGAAAGGCGAAAAAAAAAATGAATACCTAAAAACAATCTATTTCCTCAATTTTAATATTCGCCTAGCTCCATAAATCACTAAAACAAAGACGATAATCCCAATGATCAGATCCGGTATTTTTGAACCTGTCCAAAATACCAATAATCCAGCTAGAATTACACCTAGATTTATGATTACATCATTTGAAGTAAAGATCATGCTCGCCTGTATATGCACTTCTTGACTCCTTGATTTTTGCAAAAGAAAAAGGCAAAATCCATTGGCGACCAGCGCGAATATTGAAACCACAATCATAGCAGCAAAATCGGGCAATAAAGATAAGCCAACAAACCTCCGTACGACTTCAATTATACCGATGACAGCCAATGCAAGCTGGAAATATCCAGCAATTCCAGCCACTTGTTTTTTACGAATGAGAGAGGCTCCAACCGCTAATAAGCTTATCCCATAGACAAATGCATCCGCCAACATATCCAAGCTATCCGCTACCAAACCCATCGAATTGGAAACCAAACCAGTAATGAATTCGATCAAAAAGAAGACAAGATTAATTATCAGCACTATAATGAGTACTCTCCGCTGATTCAGTGGATCCGGTAAATCGGCTAAATTCGTAGTACAAGTTTCATTCCGGTAGCTTCCAAGATTCAATGTTTCCAGGGCTGAATCAATTAGATCAACTGAGCCAGAATGGAACACCACGAGCGACCTATTCTGCAAATCAAATTCAAGCTGTACAATATTCTCTAATTGTTGTAATTGAAGTCTGATCAGTTGTTCTTCTGCAGGGCAATCCATCTTGGGAACGATAAATACCGATTTGTATAGAGGAATATTAGAGATAATTTAAATGGATTAAGAAGTTGATAAGATTCTATGTTTAGTTTATGAGCATTTATTATTGCTTTTACTTAATCACCATTACCGATCCGGTAAATTGCTGTTCAGTACCATCATGCATGAGTACAGAGGCTTTGTAAACATAAACCCCATCCTTCAAATACCTTCCTCGATGAGTGCCATCCCAAGCTATTTGTTCATTCGATCCTCCATTATCTTTAAAGATCAATGCACCCCATCGATCAAAAATGGAAAGACTAGAAATGGCCACAATTTCATGATTACCATAAATGGTAAAGTAATCATTCCGGCCATCTCCGTTTGGGGAAAATATATTGGGAATGTACACATGATAAAAGTCTAAATTTACTTCCACCAGGCTATCACAGCCCAGTGCCGATGTCAGAACGACTGAGTGCTTTCCTTGCGTAGTTAATCTGCGTGGACCGATCTTATAGCTTTCTCCCTCAAAAATTTTAGCATAGGTCGTATCCGTAATATTACCCAATGCTGTCAAATTTAAAGTCACTACGCTGTCACAACCGTCAATAGTTTGGAACGTGTCAATGTATACACCAGATTGTTCTAAAAATTGATCGCCAAAAGAGTACGCTTCATCTTTACAAATAGTCACTTGAAGGGACTCTGTATAACTGGGAATTTTGTAAGGGAAAGCTCTGGTAATCAAACATAGCTGATCATCCAAAACTCTTACTTGATAGAATCCTTCCCCGGCCATTTTTGATAAGGTAGCAGCGGTTTCTCCAATTAGGGCCACTCCATTTTTATACCATTGGTAAGATAGATTGGTTTCATCAGGTACAGATAATAAGAAATTACTTGCGCAGGGATGAGTTGTTCCAGTAATTTGAAATTCGAAAGATCTCAAGTCTGCCAAAACCAAATTATCGAAAAAATAATAGGTGTTAGTACTGTTGTTGGTTGGCACACAAGGAGGTCCAATCGCGATGGCATGAATATCTTCGTCAGGGACCACTTCGATGGTTAGCTTCCTCCAGCTATTATTACTGCTGGAAGCATTCACAAAACCAAGCTGGGTCCAACCAGGACCATTGGTGGGACACCCAAAGTCTTCATCCCCTCCTCCAAAAGGCAGATTCTCACAGGAATTTGTTCCGAAAAATGTAATGTTGATGGGTGGAGAGCTGGTATTATCAACAAATCCGACATGAAATTCAAAACGATACTTCACGTTCTTCTTTAATGGACTTAGTAAACAAGCACCTGCATATTCCTTCCAATTTCTTTCCGGTGCGTCGCCGTTTCGAGGAACTCTTCCATCTCGAAATCCCATGATGCCTTCGCCATCCGGAAATGGTAGCGGGGGAGGAAATTCCTCCCAACCAAGCCAATCACAAGAATGGATAAAATCAGTTGTCGGGGCTGATGCCTGAATCCATCCTTCCGCACAATCCATCTGGCTGCGACCGATTGGACAACATCGCTGATCTTCAAATGAAGGATTCGGGATTAAAGAAACTGGCTCTAATGTCTCACATGCACAATCGGGATCATTCAGATCGATCAAGCCATCTCCATCATCGTCCACGGCATTATCACAGATCTCTTGCATCAATTTAGAATTGCTTTCCGAAAAATGATCGATGAAGCCAATAAAACAAAAAGCAAATAGAATACTCCAGGGAATAGGAGACCAATCGCTGTAATGTTTTTGTTTCATTCTTTAAAGCTAGTTTTATTTGTGGAAAATAGAAAATGAATTATTTCTACTGGTCTTTGTGAAGACTAAAACTTATGGAGAACATAGATATTATAACTTAATTAATTCTAACATGGTGTGAACTTGCATCTGAATAAATAAGTCTTGTTTTGTAATTATTAGTAAAAAATTGCAGCGCGTATCCTATTTATTTTTTTACAGTCCCTCCCTAATTGATTGATTGATTATATATTAATTTTGTGCAATATATCATGCCCACAAAAAACGTTTCTATACAATTAACCCTTAATTCAAAGGGCTAAAAATTACCGCCAATCCGTTTTGTGCTAAGATTTGCTGCTCAAATATTGAGTGACTGGTCACCTCCCTTTCCTGTATTTTCAGTTTTGTTGAAGTGGTCAGTGATTCATCATCTGCATAAATGTCAGCGCTGTATTTTTTATCTTTTTCTAGAAAAGAAAGCGTTATCCGAAGGTTATGTGGTTCATCCCCAGCTATTGCTCCTAGAAACCATATCTCACCACTTTTACGCGCAATAACCGCCAATTTTCCAGGGTATCCATCGATAATTTTCGTGTCGTCCCACACGGTTGGAAGTTGATCATAAAAAGCTAAATCAGGAATTTCTTGAATGTAACCTTCAACGTTGCCAGCACCCCCTTGTTTAGACGGTGATCCAATCGGTCGATCATACCAATATAAAAATTGCCATGGGCTATAGATGCAAATTGATTTAGCCATTTGAGTCGCATGAGATCCCATTTTCTTAGTTACCCGGTCAGCGAAATAACAGTTAGTTTGGTCCCCTGCGCCTGCAATCATCCTGGTAAAGATTGTATTGATGACCATATCGTTTGGTGGACTTTCTTCATCTCCCCGAATACCTTCTTGAGTCATCAAATTAGGATAAGTACGAGCATATCCAGTCGGTCGATATTCATCATGAACATCTACCATGAGATTATATTTGGCAGCTTTTCTTACCGCCTCATGTAACCAGATCGTCCATTCTTGAGGACCAACATTGACAAAACCATATTTTAAACCAGCGACACCCCAAGATTCATAAAGTGGTAAAAGTTCATCTAATTGCTTTTCAAGTGCTCGACGGTTCACATATAAAATAATTCCGATGCCTTGTTTTTTGGCATAAGCAATAACCTGTGGCAAGTCTAATGGTCCTTTGGATCGATTCGGATCGACAGTAACCGTTGAGGCGTCGGAAGCAGTATCATACTCATTACCATACCACCCTGCATCAAATTCTACAAATTGTAAATTATGCTTCTTTGCGAAATCCACACAGGCAAGCCCTCCCGTAGTGGTCAGGGTTACTTCTCGAATTACCTTACCCGGTTTAATCCACGAGGTATTGGGTATTTTATTCTCTTCATTTAAATTTAATAGTATATAATTATTTTGTAGAATCTCCGCGGGAGATCGACCGACCATAATCAATCGCCAAGGTGTTTGGTAATCATCTGCAGGAACCGTAATTCCCTGGGTCAATCCTTTGTTTTCTACATCTTCCCTACCTTTTTCCAAATGTGCTTGTAAGGTATTAGCAGTTGAAGTATCTTTTTCAAATTTCATTCGGGCAAAATCCACTAAACCCGCTTCGCAAAGTGCAATGAATACATCTGTCTCAATCTCCACTAGTAATGGTCTTTCACTAACCGCTGAAAGATCAGATAGTTTTTGTTTGACTATCTCCGATTGCGCTTGTTTACTGGCCCAAACTGTGGGATTTTTAGTAAATGTAAACGCCGTGAGTTCATGGTCTACGATTAATGGTTCACTTTCATTAAATTCATAGCGAAAAGCAATGCCTGCATTATAAGCACGTACCCTTAATGAAAAATTATCAATAGCAGCACTTGATAATTGGATCAACGTCTCCTTATAATGATCCTCATAATTGGCTTGCTCTCCATAAACGGGCTGCCACAATTCGTTATAAACACTTTCTTTAATACCCTTGATTTTTATTTTATGGGTCAAGGAGATTCCATTATTAAATTGAAATCCTAGTGTAGACGGTAGAATGAGCGGGTCATTTTTCCAATTTATCAAGTACGTTAAGTCCGCTTCTACTTTAAGTTCAAATTGTAAATTATCATCTGGGCTTTTAAGAATAATGGCTCCAGGCTGCAAAGAACAACCTGTGATCAAAATAAATAAATAAGCCGGAAGCCAATAAAATAAACTTTTATAGGCACGTCTTAAGCTGTAGCAAAAAGCAATGAGAAGGAAAGAAGTTGCTATTAACCGGATACTGAATGGTTTCTTATTCACTTAATAAAAGTAAAGTTAATAAAGCAAAGAGGTAGAATTGTATGGAATAAAATATACAATTAAAATATCCCTCATGATTGAATTATTTGTTGGGTATAATTACTTTTGCAGCGATATTTTTTTTTGGCAGCATAGCCTGCCAGCCGGCAGGCAGGTTTAACTGGACCCTCGTTCGTAAAAGCTTTGGCGGGATTTAGTGGAATTTGCTGGCACATTTGGTTATTTATAGTTTTATATTTTATTAGTAGGCCGCGTAGTTCAACTGGATAGAATATCAGATTTCGGCTCTGAGGGTTGGGGGTTCAAATCCTCCCGCGGTCACTAGAGAGAAGTAAAAGCCAGGCTCAAAGAGCCTGGCTTTTTTATTTGGAGAACACCTCAAGCTTGCTTGAATGTGTTCGGAAGATAAAAATAGGCTACACGAAGTGTAGACTGCTTTTACTTTTTTGACCTCGGAGCGCATTGAGGATCGACACAGTCAATCCTCCCAAACCAAACTTCTTTTACTAGAAGCACGAAGTGCTGACCTACTTTTTCAATTTTTACCTTCTTGTCCGCCGGAATTTTGAAGGCGGAACGCATAGAGGATATTTAATTTTATTTTATTGGTTTTTCTATAAGCCCTGTGCCATATATACCACGGCCCAAAACAAAAAAAGGGGAATCAAACACTTGAATGATAATTTTATATGGAGTTAGATCCCCTCTTTTATAAAGTGCCAAGGCACCTTGGCACACCTTACTTACTAAAAACAAAATTGTTAGTATTTATCGAGACTAGCCAGCCTCTCAACTGTTGTCCACTCACTCGCCTTCGTGTGCTTGGAAATTTCAATAAACGCATCTCCTGAGAAAGCTGTTTCGGATTAATATGATTTCCAGGATATTCCCGTTTGATTAAATCTACCAATTGGCTCTGCTGGACATGTGTTGGTAGAGACTAAGCGAATCAATACAGTCATACTTTCCTTTTTTAAGTTTTAGATCTTGCTGCTCACCGGGATACATGACCTTAGAATTCATTTGGGATTTACGCAAGTACATACTGCTTTTGACATATCGACCCGGACTAGGTGAGAATCGATACGGTCAATCTTCAAACACACCTTACTCCCTCAAAGCAAAACAGTAATACTTATTCCCACTCCTTGTTCCCGGTTTTCCGCCACCTCCGGCAGCGATTACCACATATTGCTTGCCATCTATTTGATAGGTTGCAGGAGTCGCGTATCCTCCGGCATCCATTTGAAATACCCATAATTCTTCACCGGACTCAATATCAAAAGCCCTAAATCGCTCATCCATAGTAGATGCAATAAAGACCAATCCACCACCAGTGATTATAGGTCCTCCCATATTAAAGGTTCCGGTTGGCGGCAATCCTCTTTGTTCAAGTTCTGGATAAGTACCCAATGGGATCTGCCACTTCATTTGACCCAGATCAAGATCAATAGCGGTGAGGGTACCCCACGGAGGTTTATTTGCTGGAAATCCTTCATGATCCTTGAGTTCATTATGCCCGGTCGCTATCCAGGGGATGGTGTTCGAAAAACTGAGGTCCAGCTGTGCCGTTTCTAATACTTCATCTTGACCATTGCCCTGAATGAAAGCGAATATGGCGTGTGCTTCGTCCTTAGTAATGTGGGCAAATGGTGGCATCAATCCCTTTCCTTGTTTCAATAAAGTTTGAAATGTATCTGCCGATTGAGTTAATAACGCGGTGCGCTGTTGTCCGAATGAAGGTACAAGTTCATTAAGTGTTCTGTTGTCATGACAGGTCTTACATAAACTCCGATACAACTGCTGCCCTAAGTCATACTTTGAAATGCTTGATGTTGGTTTCGAGGGAATCATATTGATCCATTCCGCTTCGTTACTACAATTGACAATCAGGGTCCGGTCGATTGGATCAAATGCAGCACCTCCCCAATCTGTTCCCCCATTAAATTGAGGAATGGTTATAGTGGGATTTTTTCCAGGAGGGAGAAAAATGTTTCCGAAAACAAAGTTCTTAGTTTTTTCAGTGACTACTTGAGTTGCGTCATCGGAAATATCAGTGATGTCCGCTCGCTGAAATTGCTGGGTACCATAACGCAATCCTTCCACTGGGAAAGGTTGGGTAGGCCAGCTAAATTCACCGGGAATCTCACTGATCGGAACTGGTTCTTCACTTACCGGAAAAATGGGTTCCCCGGTTTCCCGGTCAAGTACAAAAAGATGCCCCATCTTGGTAGGTTGGGCAATGGCGTCGATCAGCTTACCGTTATCATATACCTGCACCAGATTGGGTTGGCAGGCAATGTCATAATCCCAAATATCATGATGGACTACCTGATAATGCCATATATACGTTCCTGTAGATGCTTCCAACGCTAAAACACAGTTGGCATAAAGATTGGTCCCTTCCCGGTTACCACCCCAATGATCATATGAAGCAGATCCCGTACCACAAAAAAGCATGCCCCGTTTTGCATCTAATGAAAAACCACTCCAACAATTGGCACCGCCAATTTCTGACAACCTAGTCTGATTCCAAGTATTGGCAAACAACTCTCCAGGACTAGGTATCGTATGAAATGTCCATTCCAGTTCCCCCGTTATTATGTTAAATGCCCGGATGTGTCCCGGCGCTGAAGGTTCTGGTCCTTCCCCTACCCGAGAACCCATGATCACCAAATCCTGATAAATAATACCGGGTGAGGTTGAGCTTACCGCGAGGTTCTCCACTTCTTCACTCAATCCCTGGTGCAGATCAACTTTACCACCATTTCCAAAAGAAGTAATGAGTTCACCGGTGGCGGCATTTATAGCCAATAAAAAAGATCCACAAGCATAAAAAATGCGTTCCTCTTTTCCATCTGTCCAATAGGCCACTCCCCTGCTGGTCCCTCCTTTTATCTCTTCTTGAAAGTTGTCATATCTCCAAAGTTCAACTCCAGTATCCGCTTGCAAAGCAATAAGTTTTAATCCCGGTGAAATAATAAACATTCGGTTTTTTATGATAATGGGATTACACTGAATGGTGGTAGACGCCGCCTGATCATCAGCTTCCCAAGTCCAGGTAAGCTTCAAGTCATTAATGTTATGCTTATTTATTTGATCCAAACTGGAATAATGGGAAGCTGTTTTATCTCCATGATAAACATTCCATTGAATATAATCTTCATTTACTATGGTTTGCCTGCAACCAACCAACAAAACCAGAACAAAGTACTTCCAATTTAATCTGGACAGCATATCTTAAAACTATTTAGATAAATAATGGATAGCAAAGTCGGAAGAATAAACTGGTGATCAAAAATTTTTTGACTTTATATTTGCACATAAATATGAATCACAATTGACTTATTATGAAATTAATAACCATTCATTTTTCGCTGGTTTTCTTGGTCTGTAGTTTATCTCTACTTGCGCAAAACCTGCAATTGAACGAACGCGGATATTTTACGACTCAGGGATTGGATGTTACGGTATTTGATGACATTTATCCCGAAGGACACCAGACCGGTGTGAGTATCATTCAACATGGCGAACGAGTCGTTGCAAACGGAGATCTTCGATTAGAAATCTCGCCAGGTCAATGGTCTCCAGTTCCTAAAGGAGGTAGTAAATTAATTGATCAGGAGGAACAGCGCATAAGTCAAGAATTATGGTATCCGGATTCTACCAAAAATCGCAAAGGATTTAATCCGGTAATCTATCCAGATTTGCAATTAAAATATTCCGTGCATGTACAACCTGCTGAGGGCAATGCCTTTAAGATTACAGTGGATTTAGAGGAACCGATTCCTGCTGAGTGGGTGGGTAAAATCGGATTTAATATGGAATTATTCCCTGGTCACTTATTTGGCAAATCCTATATTATTGGTGGATCAACCGGAATATTCACTCCTGCTCCAAATGGACCTGTCACCCAACAAATAGATGGTGAGTTATTAGGGCACAAATTGGGCAGCGGTAACTCGTTAATAGTAGCGCCTGCTTCCGATCAGTACAGAATTTCTTTCTCTTCAGAAAAAAATAAACTGGAATTATGGGATGGTAGAATCAATCATAATAACAGTTGGTACATTATCCGAAGTGAAATACCACCCGGTCAAACTGAGCGGGTAATAGAATGGACCATTATTCCTAACGTATTGCCGGATTGGACATATAAACCAGTCATCCAGGTATCTCAAGTAGGATACCATCCCGATCAAAGCAAGGTAGGTATTTTGGAAACGGATCCTTCAATTAATGTTATAGGATCAGTAGATCTATATAAACATGATGAATCCGGGATTCAGCTGGTAAAATCCATGTCCCTACATCCATGGGGAGACTTTCTGAGGTATAAATATTATCAATTTGATTTTTCAGACATAACTGAACCCGGTGTTTATACGCTCGTTCATGGTGAGGCCAAAACCCATCCATTCCAAATCAGTCCTTCCATTTATGAACGACACGTATGGCAACCAGTGCTAGAATATTATTTACCAGTACAAATGTGTCATTTAAGGATTAATGAAAAATATCGGGTGTGGCATGACCGATGTCATATGGATGATGCATTGATGGCTCCTCTAGATACCAATCACTTTGATGGGTATTTACAAAAATCCAGTACACTAACCAAATACGATCCATATGAAATCGTCCCAGAATTGGATAGAGGAGGTTGGCACGATGCTGGGGATTATGATTTACGGGTTGAATCTCAAATCGGTACCGTTTGGAATCTAGCTTTAATGTTAGATGAATTTGAGGTTGATAATTATGATGCAACCTTGATTGATCAAAAAAATGGGGTTGTTGAAATACATGTACCTGATGGCCAATCCGATATCATTCAGCAAATGGAGCATGGATTGCTTTCCGTCCTTGGTGGATATAGATCATTGGGCCGATTGTATCGAGGCATCATCTGCAATGACTTAAGGCAATATGTTATGCTGGGAGATGCTGCTTCAATGACCGATAATAAATGGGCTAATCACCCCGGTCCTGGCGATGATGACCGATGGGTTTTTACCGAAGAAAATCCACATCGTGAATTATATGTGTCAGCTGGTCTTGCAGCGGCTAGTCGTGGATTAAAAGAAGCCAATCCCAAATTAGCGGATGAATCACTTCAAGCTGCTAAAGCGATTTATGCGGCGGCGGCTGACAAAGTGAAAAATCCCACCAATCGAATTGTCGCTTTGGTAGAGTTGATATTGACTACCAATAACAACGATTATAAAGCAGAACTGATAGCACTTGAAGCTGAAATAGTTGAGCACTTTTCAAGGATTGGATGGGTGGTCGGTCGCGTCAAATCAAAAATTAATAACGAATCATTTTTAGGTAAAATTAATCAGCAAGCCAAAAAGCATAGTTTAGAGTTATTAGCCAACGCCAAATCAGATTCACCGTATGGAGTACCTTACAAACCAAACATTTGGGGAGCCGGATGGAATATTCAACGCTTTGGGGTTCAACAATATTTTTTTTATAAATCCTGGCCTGAATACCAAACAGATCATTTATTTATCAATGCTTTCAATTTTATCCTAGGAGCACATCCCGGTAGTAACAGCGCTTCCTTTGCATCGGGAGTTGGCTCGCAATCCGTTCTGGTAGCTTACGGAGTCAATCGGGGAGACTGGTCATATATCCCAGGAGGAGTCGCATCAGGTACAGCACTCATCCGACCGGATTTACCCGAATTAAAAGTTTGGCCCTTCTTTTGGCAACAGACGGAATATGTAATGGGGGGTGGGTCTACTAACTTTATGTTTTTGGCCTTAGCTGTGAGGGATCACTTTAACAAACAAAGTACTGAGTATTGAGACTTGAGTATTGAGACTAGACTTGAGTATTGAGACAACAGAAATCCAGAAAAGGGAATTAACCCTGATCGAAAAAATACCTCAATCTGTGTTCCTGATAATCATTGATATGTCTGGCATTCTCCAGGTCAATCCATTTAAATTGCACCACTTTTCCTGGTGCAAGCTGAGCAACGCGATTCATATCAGACTTAACCACTACCCCAATCCGAGGGTATCCTCCCATAGTCTGTGCATCAACACCTAAAAGCATTGGCAAACCAAGGTTGTTTATCTGAATAGTTCCTAAACAGATTCCAGAAGAAATCATTTCTTTCATTTTAGTCATATTCATTGGGATACCTTCAAGCCTTAATCCCATCCGGTTGGAAGTCATTGACACTTTATATTCTTTTTGAAAAAAAGACGCCAACTGATCATCCGAAAATTGATCAAATTCCGGGCCTGAAGTTACTCGTATCAGGTTCTGGTTAGCCAGGATTGGGATTCCTTCTTTTGAGAATACTTTCTTCTTATAGCGTCTCAATTGACGTATCCTTACACTAAAATTACTTTGAAGCCAGCTTCCTTCAGGTAGCACCTTTGATTGGTGAATTCTGAATGCACTTGCCGAACCCAGCCAATTGGAAACCTCAAGACCTCCACCAATACTCAAGTAGGAGCGGTATCCAACTTCCAACTTACCTAGGCTCAATTCATCAGCAGCTTCTATTTCAATACTTTCGTACATCGGAATAGGCTGGTTATTCAGCTTCCATAAACCTTTAGCACCGGTTACAGCTATCATTCCTGATGCATCAAATCGGCAGCTAAACCCTGGCCCGGTTATTTCAATTGCAGGTGTATTTAATGGATTCCCTACTAACCAGTTACCCACCTGAAAAGCGGTCTTGTCAAAGGCTCCACCACAGGGCACCCCCATGTGTAGAAAATTCTTCCTGCCATCGTCTTGAACAGTAGTGTATACACCAGCATTACTGATATGCACTTTACAAGGACTCATACTAAAAATTGAGTATATTTTTCAGTTGTCCAATCTTTTTGTTTTAATAGTTTAAACTCTTCAATCTCTATAGGATAAAATTGAATATTATCCCCCACCTTAAAAGGGAAGGGATCCTTCAGCTCAGGTAAAAAAGTGGGTACCGGACATTTACCCACTATCTCCCACCCTCCTGGAAGATCAGCCGGGTAGATCCCTGTTTGTTCACCAGCGATTCCAACTGAACCATCGGGTACTTTCGTCCTGGGAGACTCCAGTCGCTTACCCACTAACGGTGGTTCCAACTTGCCCAGATAAGTAAATCCGGGCATAAAGCCGATACAATATAATCTGTATATTTTTTGGATATGCAACTGAATAATTTCGTCACTGGTCAGGTCCAATCGATTTGATACGGTGTCTAAGTCCAGTCCATAGGCCAAATCATAACAAACGGGTAGCCTATAGGTGCAAGAATTTATAGGTGCTGACTGTTTCTTAGTAAAATCTTCTAGAATCCACTTTTCTACCTCTTGGTAATTTAAAAGAGAGGGATTGAAACAAACGGTCAACGAATGGTAAGCTGGAATGATATCGTGCACTCCAGTTAATAGGTTGAATGTGAGTTGTTGATATAAAGTAGTGACTTTATCATGTACTTCAACAGATATGCTATCTTCAAATTCTATCAATGCACCTTGATCACCGTATGGTCGAATTCTCATTTCACAAAGGATTTTATTGTGATATGGTGTTTCAATAGCATTTGATGAATAGATTTTAACAGATTTACGGCGGCTGGGTTATCACCATGAATACAGATGCTGTCCGGATTTAAATTTATTTTGGTAGATTCATTTGTGGTCACTTCATGGTGTAAAACCATAGACAAAACTTGAGCCGCTCCTTCCTCTGGATTTTGGATCAGCGCTTGCTGAATAGATCTTGACATTAAAGTACCCTTAGCTGTATATCTGCGGTCAGCAAACGCCTCAGCTGCAAATTTCATCCCAGCCTTCTTGCATAGTTGTTCGACAGGGCTATTCGCCAGGCACATGAGGACCAGGCTGGAGTCTATAGATTTTATGGCATCAATAACGACCGAAGCTTCTTTTTCATTTTGTACCATGCTATTGTACAAAGCACCATGAGGCTTGACAAAAATCAGTTGAGCTCCTTTGCTCTCGGTCATACTTTTAAGTGCGCTGACCTGGTATTTAATAATAGAGGAAAGCTGATCAAAAGGAACTGTCATTTTTCTTCTACCAAAGCCCATCAAATCAGGGTAAGAAGGATGAGCTCCAATTTGTACTTCATGTTTCAGGGCCAGATCTATGGTTCTTTCAATGTGGTAAGGATCTCCCCCATGAAATCCACAAGCAATATTACAGGATGTCAGATATGGGAATACCGCTTCATCATTGCCGATGATAAAATTACCATAACTTTCTCCAAGATCACAATTGATATCTATAGACTGCATGTAAAATGTGATGATCTTTTAATCCGATGATAAAAATAAACAAAGATATTAGAAGTATTTGGAGTACTTGTAGTGCATGGAGTGAGCTAGAGTGACTAAAGTGCCAAGAGTGATTGAAGTACTTAAAATGACTAGAGTGGCTGAAGTGAGCTTGAGTTATAAAATCAGATTTACAAATGTACAGATTTACAAATGAACATTTAGAGGGTGACTAAAGACTTAGAGTGGTAAGATTTCAGCATGCCCATTTTCCAATTCTAATAAATAATTTTTACGCCACAGTCCTCCACCATACCCGGTAAGACTACCATCCTTTCCAATTACCCGGTGACAGGGAATGATAATAGCAATTCGATTATCACCATTAGCTTTTGCCACAGCCCTAACTGCACTTGATTGGTTAATAAATTTAGCTTGCTCCTGATACGATCGGGTTTTCCCATAAGGAATATCCATTAACGCTTTCCAAACTTTATTTTGAAATTCGGTTCCAGGTGTGTAAAGTGAAATTTCAAACTTTTGTAAATCTCCTTTAAAGTAAAGATCAAGTTGACGGATAAGTTTTTCGAATAACCGATGTTTTCCAGGCAACAGTGGTCTCCCGGTTCTTCTTTTCAAAATATTCAATTGTGTTTCAAGCATGCGCCGGTCAGTGAATTCTAGTAAGCATAGTCCTTCATCCGCAGCTGCAGCCAACATAGGTCCCAGTGGAGTATCAATCCGTGTAAAGTTAATTACTTGCTTCCCCGTACTTTCACTGGGAACAAATCCTAAGGTCTTCCGAAAGGCTTCCGTAAAACCACTCATGGACTCAAAACATTCATAACCTATATCGGAAACGTTGATGCCCATTTTTAAATGACCAAATGCATGATTTATTCGTAATCCTCTCTGGTACGCATGAAACGTCATCCCATAGTTTTTCTTAAACCATCGCCTAACTCTGGTAGGATCTACTCCTCGTTGCCGCATTGTAAAATCATTAATCTTTAAGGAGGGTTTATCATGCAATTCATTCAATAATCCTAGAATATAAGCGGGTGTATCATTATTTATAGTGATTGGATGACAAACTTTACAAGGCCGGTAACCATGATCAATCGCTTCTTTAATGGAATCAAAAAATTCAACATTCTCAGCTTTTGGCTTTCTGGCTGAACAAGTACATCGACAAAATATACCGGTGGTCTTGACAGCCGTATAAAACATTCCGTCATACTGAGGGTCTTTTTCGATGAGCGCTCGATATTTATCCTCAAAGGTTAATGAAGTAGGAAAATTCATTTACATTTTATTTTATACAAAGTTGATCATATCCATTCAATAAGACAACCGAAAAATGGACAACTAATTCTTTTAGATATTTATATTTGAAGAATTAGAATTTTATGACAAAGAAAAAGTCCAAATCAACTAGGAAGAAAGTTAGGATCACCAAAGTAAATAAGTCAAGTCCGATTCTTCCCTATGCAATCTTCCTCATAATAATTCTAACCGGAGTAATTTATTTTCAGTCGTTTTCGTTTGATTTCACCAACTGGGATGACAATGTCTACGTCACTGAAAATCCTCAATTTACAAGTCAAACTGGAATAAATCTACGATCTGTTTTAAGCCAACCTACGTCCGGCAATTATCACCCTGTCACCATGTTTTCGCTTTCGCTAGATTATCTCATTGGTGGATTAAATCCACAGGTTTTTCATCTGCATAATCTTTTGTTACATCTTGCGAATATCCTTTTGGTATACTTTTTTATATTACGACTTTCCAGTGATCGAATCTTATCTCTTAGTACGGCTTTTATTTTTGCTCTACATCCTATGCACGTAGAAAGCGTGGCATGGGTAAGCGAACGAAAAGATGTGTTATACGTCTTTTATCTATTGTTGGGCCTGCTGGGTTATCTAGCATTCGATTATTCCAAAAAAAAATATTGGTTAATACTCAGTTTTCTGTTCGCACTACTATCTATGCTCTCTAAAGCAATGGCGGTTATTTTTCCCCTATTACTCTTGCTCGTGGATTACTACAAATATGGATCAAAATGGAACTCCAAAAAACGAATCTTGCAAAAAATTCCATTCTTTGGACTGTCTTTGGCCATAGGCTTACTGGCCTTAAAATTTCAAGGAGAAGCAGGTGCAGTAACCGAAGAGTTTACTGCTGCCACTCCATTTTTTGGCAGTTATGGATTGGGATTTTATATAGTTAAGTTTTTGGTGCCTTTTAAACTGAGTGCTTTTTATCCTTATGCCTCTTTGGAAATCAATTCCTTGCCAATTATTTATTATTTAGCTCCAGGTATTTGGATAATTATGGGATATATGGTGTGGCGATTTTACCAGAAAGACCGGAAAGTAGTTTTTGGGATTTTGTTTTATGTAATTAGTGTCATATTAGTCCTTCAATTTCTATCTGTTGGTCAGGCCATTGTTTCAGACCGGTACACCTATTTGTCCTATATTGGTTTGAGTTTTAGCTTCGTCTATCTGTTTCTTTTAGTAAGCCGAAAGATTAAAAAGTCGTTCAAAACTTATTGGTACATACTTGGTTTTTCATGGTTAGGGTATATTACTTTATTGACCTACCAGCGAATTCCGGTTTGGCGGAACAGTGAAACTTTATGGAACGATGTCATCAGAAAATACCCAAATAAATTTCACACAGCGTATAAAAATTTAGGTAATTATTATGGGCAAAATGGACAATTAGAATTGTCGAAACAAAATTTAGAAAAAGCGCTCAGTCTAAATTCAAAGGATGCGGATGTTTACGAATCCTTGGGCAACATCGCGGGGATTTCGGGAGATCATAACCAAGCACTGGCGTATTTTAATCAGGCGATTAATATCGATCCTGAAGAACCGAGTTACTACATCAACCGGGCCATAACTTATTCGATACAAAAATCATTCGAACAAGCTTTCAGAGATTATGAAAAATCAGAACAACTTGGCGCGAATCTAGCGAGCTTTTTACCAAATCGAGCTTTTGCTTATTTAGCTGCTGGAAAATATCAAGAATCTGTTGACGACTATAATCAATTAGTAAATTTGTTTCCCAATAATGCTAATTACCACTATCATCTTTCCAAAGCTTATTTCGGGATTAATAATTTAAATGATGCACGAAAATTTTTAGAATTAGCAAAAAACAAAGGATTCACCGGAATTGAAAGTACGTATGAATCCAGACTAAGGTAACGAATGGTCGTAATCTAATTGCCAAGTAGCCAATAACCTTAAGGCAATTTACTTTATTCCATATTCTTAGTATCTTTCAAAGTGACTTCCGAACAAAATACCATTCGAAAACTTGCTGCGATTCTTTTTGCGGATATTGTAGGATATACAGCCCTTATGCAAAAAGGAGAAAGTATGGCCTTGGCCATTCTAGCTCGTTATGAAGAGATTACTATAAATCAAGTAGCTAAATTCAATGGAGAGATCGTTAAAACTTATGGTGATGGAAGTCTGATACTTTTTGACAGCCTTGTTGATGCGGTAACTTGCGCACAAAACATGCAGTTAGCGTTTCAAAAAACACCCATAGTCCCATTGCGAATAGGCATCCATGTAGGCGAAGTGGTGCGTAAAGGGAATGACATTTTCGGCAACGTGGTTAATATCGCTTCCAGGGTTGAATCAATTGGTGTTGCTGGATCGGTTCTCCTGACCAAAGATGCCAATCAAAGAATCAAAAACCAGGAAGTAATCACAACCCAATTACTTGGAAGTTTTGATTTTAAAAATGTGGATGAACCTATTGAGGTATATGCATTAGTGCATGAAGGATTATGTGTTCCTGACCAATTGGAGCTGCCAGTAAAAGGAAAATCTATAAAACCATCTTTTCTAAGCTCAAGTAATTCAACATTAATTCTCCTTGGAGTCTCCATGATTACCATTGCCCTATTAATCTATTTTCAATTCCTAAAACCTGATCATGGCGATGTAATTCAGCTTCCAGCCGCAAAAGTTCAGGCAATAAATGCGACTGAACAATCCATAGCCGTACTTCCTTTTAGGAACATGAGTGGCCAGGATGATTTGGAATATGTGGTTGATGGAATGACGGATGCAATTATTTCCAGATTGACCAGAATAAGTGATATAGATAAAGTAAGCTCTTTCACTTCTATATCAAAATATAAAAATACCAATTTATCAATTTCAGAAATTGCAGAAGAACTAGGGGTTAAATATTTAGTACAAGGGAATTTTCAAAAATCCGGATCCAAATTCAAAATTCGTCTTCAGCTAATCCTGGGAAATACAGATGATCAATTATGGGATCATGAATATTCTGGTGAGTGGAATCCTAACGAAATTTTTGGCATGCAGGCTGAAGTTACAGAAACAGTGGCTGGAATGATGAACTCTAGTATTTCTGCAACAGAAATAGCAGCAATTCAAAAAATGCCCACTTCAAATACCGAGGCTTATAATTTGTTTTTGCGTGCTGAATTTCAACGTAAAAAAAACAACCAATCCGCTTATTCTATTGCCATTCCTCTATATGAACAAACCATTGAATTGGATTCAAATTTTTGTGATGCCTATATTGGGTTGGCGTACATCTGGACAACAGGAGGACTAGTATGGGGGATTTATGAAGAAAAAGAAGCATGGCAAAATAGTCGAGCGCTTCTGGTAAAAGCATTAGAAATAGACAGTTCCAGGCTGGAATCCTTTTTACAATTAGAAGCTGGAACTTTTTATTATGATTGGGACTTTACCACTTCCGAAAAATATTTAGCCAAACGACGGAGAACAAATACTTACTACGAAAATGACATGGACATTGATTATTTGGTGAAAACATCCAGATATGAGGAAGCTTTGGAGTTAGTAAAAATGAAACTTGAAATTGATCCCTCCCGGCCGATAATATATGCATTTCATGCTGAGGTATTGTATTTTTTAAGCAGGCCTCAAGAAGCCATCGATTTATTGAAATCATCTGACTTATCTTTTAATGATAACATGTGGTATTTAAGAGAGGCTGCAAAGTTATCTTACTATTTGGGTGAATATGAATCATTTTATCAAAGATTGGATCAGCTTTTGACAAAATTTGCTGATCGATCTCCAATTCACTATTGGTTCCAAGCTATAGCCAGCCACTTGAAGGGAAATACGTCAGAAGCTGCAAAACATATAAGCCAAATTAATAAGAAATATGAAGAAGGTTCTTCAGGAAGTCCGGCATGGTTTATGGCCTTGTATTATTTTCACACTGGCGACCAAGAGAATGGGTTTAAGTGGCTGCAAAGATCCTACGATCGCCATGAAGTGGAAATGACTTGGTTGCAGGAAGAACCATTACTTGCCAAAGTCAAAAACGATCCTCGTTATCAATCCATCTATTCAAAAATGGGATTCCCAATCCTCCTAAAAGAATAATAAAAAAAGGTATTCCCTTGCTCTAAAAGATTGGGGAATACCTACTATTTCTGTCCTTTAATCTAAATTCGGTTGAGGAGTCACTCGGAGATAAGATTTAATCTTATGGTACCCTTTTGGAAATTTTTCATCCGCAACTTCATCTGAAACACTAGGAGAAATAATCACGTCCTCTCCATGATTCCAATTAGCCGGTGTAGCCACACTGTAATTAGCCGTGAGTTGAAGGCTGTCAATAACCCTGAGAATCTCATCAAAATTTCGACCGGTTGAAGGAGGATAAGTGATGGTTAGTTTTACTTTACGGTCTGGCCCAATCACAAAAACAGACCTCACTGTAGTCTTTTCAGCAGCTTCTGGATGCAACATTCCATACAGCATAGCTACTTTTCGATCATCATCTGCAATAATAGGATAGTTTACTGTGGTATGCTGCGTTTCATTGATATCTTTAATCCATTCTCTATGTGAATCCAATGGATCTACGCTGACTGCCATTACCTTTGTATTTCGCTTTTCAAACTCAGGCTTTAGCTTTGCGACCTGGCCTAGTTCTGTGGTACGTACCGGTGTGAAATCAGCAGGATGAGAAAAAAGTACGCCCCAGGCGTCTCCCAGATAGTCATAAAAATCAATCTCTCCCTGTGATGTCTTGGCAGTGAAGTTTGGAGCTGTCTCCCCTAGTTTCAGTGACATAATAATTGGTTTTTTAAGTTTAAAAATATGATATTATAGAAAGAAGTATTAATTAAACGAAAAGTAAGGCTAGTATTTTGTCAGGGAATCATCAATCTGTTCTTTCCAAGCCAGAATTCCTCCTTCTAAGTTAAATACATTTTTATAATGATGCTGGTTAATTAATTTTTTCACGACTGATTTACTTCTTTTTCCTGATCTACAATAAAATATTGTCACCCCCTGTTTTGGAATTTCACTCAATCGATTTTCGATTTCCCCTTTTGGAATCATGATGCCACCGATATCAGCAATGTTTTTTTCATAGGGTTCTCTTACATCAATTAAGGTAAAAGCATCACCTGATTTTACCATTTGGTCTAATTGGGTAACCGTCATTGTTGGAACATTTGAAATTATATTCATACCACAAAATTCGTTATAGTTTATTAATCCTGTTTGCGTAGGGTTTTTTCCGGAAATAGGGTTATCATCTCTTTTTTTGACATTTAAAAAACGGATATTAAAATCAAAGGTATCCATTAACATAAGTCTCCCGCTTAATGGTGTTCCGATCCCGGTAATGATTTTCAATACTTCGTTTGCCTGTATACTACCTAATATTCCAGGGAGTACGCCCAGCACGCCACCTTCAGCACAACTGGGCACCAAACCAGGAGGGGGTGGTGAAGGAAAGAGATCTCTGTAGTTGGGACCTAAATGATCATTGTCATCTTTAAAATTAAACACACTTGCTTGACCTTCAAATCTAAAAATTGAAGCGTATACATTCGGAATCCCTAATAAAACACATGCATCATTAACTAAATATCGTGTAGCAAAATTATCTGTACCGTCAGCTACCACATCGTAATCTTGTAAAATTTGTAATGCGTTGCTAGCCTCAAGCCGTTTCGGGTAAATTTTAATATTTACGTATGGGTTAAGTTTCTTCAATTTTCTTTCAGCCACTTCAACTTTCAATTGCCCTAAATCGTCGGTATCAAATAATACTTGCCTTTGTAAATTGCTTTCTTCAACAATATCAAAATCCACAATGCCGATTGTACCTATACCTGCAGCTGTAAGGTACAAGCTTACCGGTGCTCCCAATCCTCCTACCCCAACAATCAACACAGACGAATCCTTTAATTTTTTTTGGTGTGCTTCATCGAAATCAGGAAGATTAAGATGACGACTATACCTGGCCAGTTCCTGAGCTGAAAACCCCTCTTGCATAAAAGATCAAATTATGAAATAAAAAGGCCTTCCTGTAAAACAGAAAGGCACTAAATGCTTGTTTTATTTTATCTCAATAAAATAAGATATGTTTACCAAGACATATCCTCATCGCTGACATCCTTTTCATTATCAACATCTTCAGACGTTTCATCACCGGTTTCGGTAGCTTCTTTTGGGTCGGATTCAGCAACTTCCTCTGTTGGTTCAATAACTTCCTCCGCGGGCTTTTCAATTTCCTCCACTGTTTCCTCAACAGCTTCAACAATAGCAGCACCCTCAGCTGCTTCAGCCGCAGCCTCCGCTTCCTCTTTTAGTCGCTTCTCATATTCCTCATTTCGTTTGGTAAATTCGTCATAATCATAATCAGGCATTAAATTGGTCTTGATATAATTAATCGTTTCTTCCAAACTACTTAAAAACCGATTAAAATCTTCCTTATACAGGAAGATTTTATGTCTTTCATAGCCTTGATCATTAAATTTTCTAGTACTCTCTGTAAGCGTAACAAAATAATCTTCTCCTTTGGTTTTGCGTACATCAAAGAAATAAGTACGCCTTTTCCCAGCTCTTACTTTTGTAGAGTAGATACTCTCAAATTTGCGTGACGTTTTATCGTGTTCCACCATTCATGGGTTTTGTTTACAATAACTAATATAACAAATTTAATATAATACATTCATATAGAGAAAATTATACAAATTTAATTTGCTGTTCATCCAATTGCTGTTTCTGAACTATTTTTTGATAAAAACCACCTAAATCCATCAATTCTTCATGCGTTCCAGACTCAATAATTTTTCCTTTTTCCAAGATAAAGATCCGATCATAATTCATGTGAGGATTCACTCGATGGGTAATTATGATTGAAGTTTTTGCTTGCAAATCTTCTACCAGAAAATCGGTGATTCTTTTCTCAGTTTTAGGATCAACAGCACTCATACTATCATCCAAAATCACAATTTCCGGATCATTAATTAAAGCTCTTGCTATAGACACTCGTTGTTTTTGACCTCCTGATAACGTAACTCCTCGCTCACCAACTAACGTCTCGAACTGCTTCGGTAAGTTCACAATATCTTCATAGACAGCAGCTTTTCGAGCATATTCTTTAATTTTACTATGATCTAAATGATCTTCTCCAAATGCAATATTTTCAGCAATCGAATTACTGAACAAAAATCCATCTTGCGGAACAAAACCTATCCTTTCTCTCAAATCATGCACATTAATCGTTAGAATGTCTCTGCCATCAAGATAAATAGTTCCTTTGGTAACATCAAAGAGCCTCATTATTAAATCGCAAATAGTCGTCTTACCGGACGCAGTTCGACCCATAAAAGCCACTTTTTCACCAGGTTTTATTTTAAAGGAAACATCGTCTAAAGCAACAATTCCAGAATCTGGATAAACAAATGTTACATGATCAAAAACAATTTCTCCCAAGGAATCTGTAGCGATTCCTTCAGTATCTTTTATTAATGGTTCTATTTTCAGAAATTCATTTATCCTTTTTTGTGAAGCATCAGCTTGTTGAATAATGGATGCAATCCACCCGATTGCCGTCACTGGCCAAGTTAGCTGATTGATATAAATCACAAATTCTGCAATATTCCCAGCGGATATAGCGCCACTATTGACTTGTAACCCTCCAATATAGATAGTCAACACCGAACTCAAACCGATCAATAGAATAATCATTGGGAAGAATAATGCATTGACCCCAACCAAGGCTAAAGATTTATTTTTATAAATTTCACTCTCCTCTTCGAAATATTTGACTAGAAACTTTTCTTGAACATATGATTTCACTACACGAATTCCAGAATAAATTTCTTGTGCTATACTATTGAGTTTAGATAACTGGATTTGTATCAATTCACTTCGCTTATGAATCAGGTTACTGATATAGTATATTGAAATGGATAAGATAGGAAGTGGCAGCAATGCATACAAGGTAAGTTTCACATTTACCATAAGCATAGCTGAGACAATCAAAATAAATAGGGTAATTAAGTTCATCCCATACATGATTGCCGGACCCAAATACATGCGCACTTTCATTACATCTTCGGTAATTCGCGCCATCATATCCCCGGTTCGGTTTTTACGATAAAAGGTCTGATCAAGTTCTTCATAATGGCGAAATATCTCTTTTCGTAAATCATACTCAATCAATCTGGACATAACGATCACCGTTTCTCTCATCAAATACATAAAAATGCCCATAATAAGGGCACAACCAATCACTAAAACAGCAAATAATAACAAGATCTTTACGGTTTGACCAAATATTAGTTGACTAGACTCAAAACCTGAAACCTGATTATAAAATCGAATATTTTCGATAACCAAATCCAATGCATCCCGAATCAATCTAGGTTGGATAACACTAAATACATTTGAAAGAGTAACAAATAGAAATCCAAAAAGAAACTTCCATTTGTATTTAATAAGATACTTATTTAAGTATTTTAAATGCTTCAAAAAGTCAAGTTTTATCGGAGAAAGATACACTTATCTAATTATAGAACCAAACCTGTAAATTTTAGTTTTAGGAAAGGTAAAAACGAAGTAATTTTATTCAGACATAAGTATTAAGAAAAAACTCGCAAGGAAATCTGAACGATGTTATTTCAATTTTGTACAATTGGAGAGGGCGGTTTTACTGTGAGATACGGATGAATTTTATTAAACCAATCCTCATCAAAAGCTGCAATATTAAGTAACTCTTCTACAGAAAAAAAGAGACCATGTTCCCTTCTGTAATTAAAAATTAATTTAGCCTCTTTCCAATTAATGTAGGGATGTAATGAAAGGGTTTTCTCATCAGCTTTATTAATATCAATTTGTCTAAAGACCGATGACAATTGTAAATATGGTTCAATCAAAAGGAATGTAGAATCGGGAAGCCGCCAGGTTTCGCCAACTTGTTCGATCGAGGTAAAACCTCCTAATTTTTCGCGGAAATCTGTGATTATTTTTGAATAATAAGGACCAATTCCTGGCAATGCTTCCCAATCTATTACATCCGATGTATTAACATCCAATTTTCGAGTATAGCTTTTATAGCTTTTTTTAGTAAACTTAGGTTGGTTACTATATTTATTCTTTATTTCATTAGGTTTTGGTGGGTTATTTATTTTTGATTTTAAATTATCATGGGGATCGATAAGTTGATTTTTAGTTTTTGGTGTTGGACCAGATGAATGATAAGTTAATTTGGAACTATTGTGGTTAAATGGTTGCTTATTTCGTTTTTTATATTTTGATCCGTAATTCGTTGACTGTTTACTTTGGGTGCTATTTTTCGCCTCAAACTCTTCCTGATAATAACTTTCAGCTCGTTGCTTAAATTCTGTAAAATCGATTGCTAAATTATTTTTTGGCTTTGATTGCAAGGTATAAAGCATTCCAATAGTCGCGATCAAAAATACAATCGCTAAAATGCCTTTGCGGTCACGTCGACTGTACAAAAATTCCCAGTCTATCATGATATTGAATTTACATAGTGAATAAATGCTCCCTGGCTATTTATGTCGTAAACCGGAATTGGATGCCTTTTACTGGCCATTTTCAATTTCATTCGTTGCTGATAATTTACGTGACTTGGAATCACAATTTGTCCAATGCAGGTCTGTTGAACTAGTTTCTCGAAATCGATTTCCGCATTGGTATTGATCACCAGCACATCTATTTGACCAAATGGAATTCTGTTAACAAATGGTTCATTTAAGATCCAATAGAGTTCGTGGTGAAATTTTACAAAATCCTGCTTTCGACAAATTGTTTGAAAACAATCATCTTTATTTAAGATGGATTGCTTATTAATAGTATGCTTCGACTGCCATCTTAGTTTAGCATTTAACAATCGAGTAGGTACCATATGATGGTTACTCAAATTATAACTCGTCTCATTATCAAAAGCTTCGATTATTAAATGTTCATAGCTATGGTAGATGGTAAGCAGTGATTGTTTTTGGTTATTAGGATGAGTCCAGCCTATCAGGAAGATGAATAAAAATCCAAAAGAAAATAATTGCAGATAGTGAACTTGAGTTTTATGAATTATTAATTTAGACAGCATGAGCAGGGTAAATCCCACGCCAACAAGCTTTAATCCATCAAAATTTAGATATTGAATTTGACTGAATGGAAGCTGACTTATAAATTCAGTAATAGTCACCAAACCATTGAGTAATATCTCGTGAGCAAAACCAAAAAAAGTGGCTAGGGTTGTAGAAACAAAACTGGATAAAAATAAAACCAATCCGCTAATCATTATTAGCGGAACCAGGGGAAGCGACAGAATGGAGCTCAATAAAAAATAGGTTGGGAATTCTCCAAAGTAAAACAGGATACATGGGAATAAAGCCAGCTGGGCTGCAATTGTGATAAGACCTGCATCGACTACTTTGGTCAGTATTCGATTTCCCTTAAAATTCAATCTTGCTTTTAAAATTGGGAATAATACTAAAATACCCAACATGGCAAGAAATGAGAATTGAAATGACAATTGAAATAATTGGAAAGGATTGTATAGCAGCATTAGGAGAGCCGTAAAACTCAAAATGTTTAAGGCATTTTTTGATTTTTGAAATAACCAGGCAATGGCGAAAATAGTAATCATGATCCCAGCACGACAAGCGGAAGGTGGTGCACCACTTACACCGATAAAAAGCCACATCGCAATCAATGCAAATATTCGAATACTAATCTTTCTATTTTTAAAATTTGGAGTGATCAGGCTAAACAAAAGCCAAAAAATGGAGAAAAACATACCGGCATGAAGTCCCGATACAGCCATTAAATGCATTAATCCAGACGCTTTGAATTGATCTTGTTTAATTTGGCTTAAATCCGATTTATCCCCAAGCAATATTGCATAGGATATATCCTCATGATCATTGAGATAAGTTCCCAACCTTGTTTTTACCATTTTCCTAAGCTGGTCGAACTTAAATAAGAATTTGGGCGTGCTGCTCAATTCCCAAAAATCAGCATAAGATTGATAAAAGATATTATTACGTTTACCAAATTGCTTGAAATTGAATTCTTCCGGGTTCTTAGGTGCTGATAGGTCTGTCAATGACCCTTTCCACATGATTTCACAACCAGGGGCAATTGATTCTACTGGATCTTTTAAGTAAACAAAAATATGGGACGGTCTACCAGATGACTGAAGAAATCCATCTACATGATTTAACTTTACTTCAGCTCGGTAAAATTTGTTAGATAGCTTACCTGCAATTATTGTCCCTTGAAAATATTGGTCTTCAAATAGGTTCGCTTTTTTAGCGGTTGCATCAGAACGCCAAGCAGTCATTTGATATCCCATCCAAATCAGACATAAAAATCCAATCAAAGAAAAAGCTAGATGATGAATTTTTGATTGAAATTTTATTCGAAAAAAGTAATAAAAGAAAGGTATGAATAATAATAAAAGATAGCCCGGCATTTGAAACCGATCCTCCAAAAACCACCAACCAATAATCCCTATACTCAACGGTAGTAGAATTTTTAAGGATGGAAAAATGGTTTTGGATTGCATGGCTGTGGGTTTTTCGATTCAAAAATAAGGGTACTTATCCGGGTATTTAAAGCAAAATTCAATTCTATCATATTATGTAATTATTATATATTAAGAAAAACCTTCCATTAATCGCAAAAAATGAACTCGGCACGCCATAAAAGTTGCCTCTAAATCTGGATAAATGCTGGATATTTAATATATTAAAGCAACCAAAATCAAAAACAAATGAGGACTTTTTGGATCGTCATTGTTTTGGCCCTATGGATACTCCTCGGCTATTTTATGTGCAGCGCTAGCAGGGACTGTTGCAGAGGTACGGAAGGTGTATCCAAAAATATCAATGAAGCGCCAGCAGCATTGAAAGAAACGGTCGAAAAAACATTCGTAAAAGAATCGGGCCCACTATTATTCAATTGGGAAAGTTTTGAACCAATCGCTAACCAAGACTGGGCGACCCGAAAAGAAGCTATTCTATCTAAACTGGATGATAAAAAAAAGTTGAAAATAACCGGCAGGTATTTTAAGGATGAAATTAATAATAGTGAATACGCTGATTTGGGCTTGGCAAGAGCTCATGGAATAAAGGATAAGCTTTTTCCAGAATTAAGTGATGACCGAATCGAATATTTGAGCCGGATATCTGCAGATAGAGAAGGCATCAAAACCAATGCGTTTAGGAGCGTTGATTTTGACTATGCCATTTATACAGAAACCGTAAAAGAAATTGATGGTAAAGCGAATGTTATGTTTCCATTTAATGCTACCCGTCGAATTCGTGATCCTAATATTGAGCAATACCTAAATGATTTGGTGGAACGTTTGCAAACCACACAAGAAAATGTAAAAATTACTGGCCATACCTGTAATATTGGAAATACCCCTTCAAATGAAACACTTGGCATGTGGAGAGCAGAAGTTATTAGGGATTACCTGATAGCTAAGGGCGTCCAAACGAATCGAATCTCTATCACCACGATGGGAGAAAGAAGTCCCCGAGTCCCCAATACCAACGAAGCAAATCGAAAACAAAATCGAAGAGCTGAAATTGAATTAATTAAATAAAACATTAAACCAGCATATTATGATATTCTTAATCGATTATTGCGCTTTCCCTTGGTGGTTAGCCTGGTTATTACCTTTCTTACTTGGTCTATTGTTGGGTTGGTTATTGTGGGGGCGATTTAAAGGTTTATTACGTAAATGCGAAGATGACCTGGCTGCGTGTAGAAAAACGGGAAGCCAATTGGAAGAAGATCTAGCTGAATGCAGAAGATCTTATTCAACGCTTGAAAATGAAAACTCTACCTTAAGGGGTAAGATCAGAGAAATGGAAGTGGCCCTAAAAGAAGCAGATGATGCAACAGATTTAGATAGGTCTTCAAGTTTATCTGTTGATGCAGATACTCCAGATGTAGACTCATCTTCAAATGTCTCTGTAGACGTGGATATGCCAGACGTCGACTTATCTTCCAACATAGCTGCTAGTGGAGCTTCCGGGGCAGTAAAAGTTGGTTCAGATAATATGTATGCTGCATTGAAAGAAGATAATCTGCAAGTTGTGGAAGGAATTGGACCCAAAATGGAATCCGTATTAAAAGATAATGGATTGCATAGCTGGAGCGACCTTGCTTCAAAATCAGGAGGTGAATTGAAAGCAATTCTATCTGCTGAAAAATATGGTAGAAAGTATCAGATCATAGATCCTGGAACCTGGTCTGAACAAGCTTCCCTGGCTCGAGATGGCAAATGGGATCAATTAATCACCATGCAAAAAGCATTAGATACAGGAAGGGCTACTGGTGGCGGAGAAACTGATTCTAAGGTTGAAAAATTATTGATCAAATTGGGTGTATTAAGGAAGTTTCAAAAGAATGATTTGAAGGTTGTTGAAGGGATCGGGCCTAAAATAGAGCAGATTATGCATGATGGAGGAATAACAACCTGGGCACAAATGGCGGCGACCAGCGTAGAACGACTCCAGCAGATATTGGATTCAGCTGGTGACCGGTTTAGGTTAGCCGATCCTGGTACCTGGCCTAAACAAGCAGGATTGGCGGATGCCGGCCAATGGAAGGAATTAGATGAATACCAGGACTTCCTTCAAGGAGGCAAAGAATAGAAAGAATAATTACCATCCTTTATCAGAGGCTGTTTACAAAGCAAACAGCCTCTTTTTTTATGTTTCATTTTTTAGTACTAACTTTGATTTTGGAAAAACTGATTCCATAACTATTAAAAAACTTTTCAATGAAAAAGATACTTATACTAATCGCTGCCAGTTTTATCTTTCAAATCAATTTTGCTCAAGAAGTAATCCATGAAGACGCTATTGAAGTTATTAAAAAACACGGAATGGATCAGAGTGAAGTTTTAGATATTGCCAGTTGGATGACCGATGTTTATGGTCCGAGACTTACTGGATCTCCTATGTTGGATAAAGCGACTGATTGGGCTATTAAAACATTGGAGAGTTGGGGTTTGCAGAATATTCATAAAGATGAATGGGGTCCTTTTGGCAGAGGTTGGGAAATGACCAATTTCAATATGGCGGCCACATCTCCTAACCAATTTCCAATTATGGCTTATCCTAAGGCATGGTCACCCGCCATGCAACCCACTGAAGCTGAAGTCGTAATTATAGATATTAATGATGAAGAAGATTTAAAAAAATATGAAGGCAAGCTAGCCGGCAAGTTTGTCATGATTGACACCATCCGAGTACTTAAAGAATGGTTTGATGCACCGGCAAAACGATTAGACTCAGAACAACTATTAAATATGGCTAATGCCACGCCTCCTAGGCATGGAGTTTACAGAAATTGGAGAGGGCGCGGTGGTTTTGGAACTGCTCTGTGGGAAATGTTATACAAAGAAAAACCGATAGCAGTAATCGACAGAAGTTACAAAGGTGATTTAGGAACCATCTTTGTTTCCGGAGCTAGAACCAGCGGAGGTGTTAGTGCACGTGACGAGGGTGTAGAGGTAATACCCCAGGTAACGATGAGCGCTGAACATTATAACCGGATCTATCGAATGATCAATAAGGGTATTCCGGTAAAAATCAAAATGGAACTTGACGCGATGTATTCAAATCCCGATGGTATGGAGCATAATATTATTGCTGAAATCCCAGGAACGGATTTAAAAGATGAAGTCGTAATGTTTGGAGCCCATTTTGATTCATGGCACACTGGAACCGGGGCTACTGATAATGCTGCAGGATCGTCTGTTATGATGGAAGTTGCCCGAATCCTACAAAAGACAATTGCCGAGACTGGAATCCAACCTAGACGAACATTGAGATTAGCTTTATGGACAGGAGAAGAACAAGGTCTGTTTGGTTCTAGAAGCTATTGTAAGAAAAATTTTGCCGAAGTGGATAATGATGGAAATCAATTGCGCCCTAATGAAGCGTCTAAGAAGATATCTGCATATTACAATCTGGACAACGGAACAGGACGTGTTAGAGGTGTCTATTTACAAGGTAATGATAAGGTACGTAATACATTTAGCAGTTGGTTGGATCCATTCAAAGAAATGGATGCTAGCACACTAACAATTTCAAACACCGGAGGGACGGATCATTTATCATTTGATCGATTGAATATTCCTGGATTTCAATTTATTCAAGACCCAGTCGCCTATAGCACGCGTACACATCACTCTAATATGGACAACCTTGATCATTTGATTGAAGATGATTTAAAACAAGCTGCTACCATAATAGCTTCCTTTGTGTGGCACACCGCTCAAAGGGATGCGAAGTTACCTAGAAAGGAGGATAACGATAAAACCTAGTCATAAGAATCTAAACTTCAAAAACATAATGTATAGGGATACCCAAAATCGAATTTTCGACTTTTGGGTATCTACATTTTGATATCTACATCCAAACAGAATGCAGCTCATTAAACAAATTCTAGGCATCGCTTTTTTACTAATTTTTTTGGGATTTCTTGGATATAAATTTATTAACGAGAACTGGGATTCTCCAGGTGGTGATCTAAAAGTGTTTTTGGTAATTATTATTTTGATATTGATTTTTTTGGGGATTGTTAAAATTTTGAGGCATTAAATACTGATGTGCATTAAGGCAGATTTAGGCTTAACCTGTCGTTTTATTCTATGTAATTCTTAATTTCGCATTTCATACTTTTCTCAGACAAAAATAACTGACGAATGATCACTGATACATTGGATCCACAACTACTTAACAAAATAAATGCTTGGTTAGAAGGCCCTTATGATTCTAAAACTAAACAAACCATTCAGGATCAATTAGATAGTAAAGCATATGTAGAATTAACAGATGCATTTTATAAGGATTTAGAATTTGGCACAGGTGGTTTGAGAGGCATTATGGGAGTTGGTTCAAATCGTATAAATAAATACACCCTGGGTATGGCCACACAGGGACTAAGTAATTATCTTATCAAGCGATATCCTGATCAACAAATCAAAGTGGTCGTTGCGCACGACAGTCGCAATAATTCAGACTTATTCGCCCGTTTAGTAGCGGAGGTATTTTCAGCTAATGGAATTATTGTATACTACTTTGAAGGATTAAGACCAACACCTGAGTTATCTTTTGCGATTCGGGAGCTTGATTGTCAAAGTGGTGTTATGCTTACCGCTTCTCATAATCCCAAGGAGTATAATGGTTATAAGGCCTACGGAGAAGATGGCGGCCAGCTAGTTTCTCCAGCTGATACGGATGTCATAGCAGAAGTGAGAAAAATAGAAAATATTAATGATATTCGTTTTGAAGGCAACGCTGAAAACATCCAAACTATTGGAGATGAAATGGATCAAATCTATTTGGATCGATTGGTCTCCTTATCGCTTGCCCCGGAAGTGATAAACCGGCAAAAAGATTTGAAGATTGTTTTCTCACCCATTCATGGTGCTGGTGCGGTTTTAGTACCTCCCGTATTGGAAAAGTTTGGTTTTAATAATGTTACACTCGTTGAAGAGCAGATGATCTTAGATGGGAATTTTCCAACGGTGATTTATCCTAATCCTGAAGAAAAAGAAGCACTGGCGCTAGCCTTAAAAAAAGCTGAAGAAATCGATGCGGATTTGGTAATGGCAACTGATCCAGACGCTGACCGGGTAGGTATTGCAGTTAAAAACGTTGAAGGAACCTTTGAAATATTGAATGGTAATCAAGCAGCTACCCTTTTAGTTTATTACGTCCTCAGTTCGTGGGAACGTTTGGAAAAACTCACCGGCGATCAATATGTAATAAAGACCATAGTCACTTCTTATATGATCGATAAAATTGCTGCTTCTAAAAATGTAACTTGTTATAATACGCTTACCGGATTTAAATACATCGGTCAGATTATGACCGAGCTTGCAGGTAAAAAAACATTTTTAGCAGGTGGTGAAGAAAGTTACGGATACCTTGTTGGTGAACATGCTCGGGATAAAGATGCTATCATTTCTTGTGCTATGATTGCTGAAATGGCTGCATACTACAAAGATCAAGGCATCAGTCTTTATGAAGCATTGATTGATCTTTATATTGAATATGGATTTTATAAAGAAAAATTAATTGCACTAACCAAGAAAGGAAAAAGTGGAGCCGAAGAGATTCAAGCCCTTATGCGAAACCTTCGTAAAGATCCACCAACCTCATTGGGAGGATCACAGGTCAGTTGCATTAAAGATTATCAAAACAGTGTTTCAACCAACCCAATTACCGGCGAAACGACCAATATTGATATGCCTTCTTCGAATGTGCTTCAATTTTTTACTGAGGATGGCAGTATTATCTCTGCCAGACCTTCCGGAACCGAACCTAAGATTAAGTTTTACTGTAGTGTAAATACTCCACTTACCGCTAGAGAGCGTTTTAAAGAAACTGAATCGATATTGGAAAATAAATTGGAGTCGTTGTTGAAGGACCTGATATAGCGTTTTAGCGTGTTAGCAAATTGGCGTATTAGCGTATTGGCGTTTTAGCGAATCGGCGTATTGGCCAATTAGCGTGTGGCGTTTTAGTGAGTTGGCGTTTTAGCAAAGCGGCATGTTGGCCATAGGTATAGATGATAGCTAATTAGAATCTATCAATTATTAATTACTCTGGTGAATTAGCGATTAACTCAAGAAATCAACGAATCTGATAATTGTTAATTCCTTCATTATTAATTATTCTAGTATCCTCCGAAATATCTTCTAAAAAACCACTCCAATAAAAGAATAGCTGCCAGCAAGGCAAATACCCACTTCAGGTTGAGTAGCGATTGAGTTTGTGTATTAGTATAGAGGACCGGTTTGACATCCGATCTGGCTTTAATAATACTAGCAAGTTCGTTTACCTGAGCCGGGTAAACCATTGCTCCATCTCTATGCTGGGATAGGATACGGAGAATAGCATGATCAGCCGTGGTATTATAAC
>JAHEJC010000006.1:33138-53679 GCA_024639065.1 Lewinellaceae bacterium
ACATCCGATCTGGCTTTAATAATACTAGCAAGTTCGTTTACCTGAGCCGGGTAAACCATTGCTCCATCTCTATGCTGGGATAGGATACGGAGAATAGCATGATCAGCCGTGGTATTATAACTCTCCAATTGGATCGGTTGAATACTGAATTTTCCGTTGAAAGTGATTTGTTGTCCATTGTCCTCTGTTCGAGCATTGTATCGGTAAGATCCCACCGGAAACAATCCGGCATTCAACGTGTAGAAATTTTGAACCCGATCAAATGTAAAAGTGAATTCTTCACCACCTTCATTATAGATACTCACAAATACGTCCGGTTCATTGATTAACTCATAAGAAGCATTGTATAACTCTGCATCCATCAGTATTTCATCGTTCTCTTTAAATATTTTTTGATTGGTAATGACTTTGAATTTCCGCTTATCTTCCTTCAATGAAAGATACTGTATCGTTTTACTGATTAGGCTATTAATAATATCTTGATTCTTATGCTGGAGAAAATCATAGAGTTTCCATTTCCAAATACCTTCTCCTGCCAACACGCCAATCTTAAGCTCAGTATCCTCTGAAAACGCAAGCAATGGAAAATCAGTTTCTATCTTACCAATCGACTGGTTTAACAAGACTTTTGCCCCTGGTTGAGCAGTGTACTCCCCAAAAGGAGCCAACAATGGAGGAAAATTTTGAATTGAATTTTTCAGATTATCATCCAGGTTAAATAAATTAAATAAGTTATCTATTTGCGCTTGGACCTCATTGGTGTTTTGCAAGCTAGCGTCTATATTCAATACGTTTTGAGATCTGTTGAATCTACCTAAATCAGATTGTGCTCCCAGAATAAATAATCGACCAATATTTTTATCATTGAGCTCACGGAGTAAAGTAGAAACATCTGCTCCTCTTCCCGGAAGTTGGTGCAGCACTACAAAATCATAGTTACCTACCGGTTTATCTATTTTGGGAAAAATGGTGATATCAATTTCATAATTTTTATTCTTTTCCAGTGATTGCTTGATCGCGCTTAAATCGGGATGAGGCGATTTAGCATAAATAAGTATCTTCTGACGAGCATCTAAAATATCTACAAAAATATCTTTATAATTATTTGAAGTAGATGCTTCATTACTCAGTGGATTTAGGCTCAGGCGGTAGCGCTGGACTCCAGATGCATCCGCAGGTAAAGTTATCTCGAACGTGTTAAAAAATTCATTATCACTAAAGCTTACCGGGAGTGTCTGTAGAGTTTTCCGATCCTTTCCATCGATTTTGGATACGACCAGATTACTTCTACTCCCTTGGCAATTGTTGGCAGCAATATCTACTTGAACGATGAATTGATCGCCTAAATAGGCTATCTCATTATGAAAAGCTCTTTTAATCCAGGAGTCTCTTTTGATGGTTGTATCTCCAAACGCGATTGTATAAAAAGGAGCATTGATCGTGTTATGCAGATAAATGGGATTTTTCCCTTCATTATATATACCATCAGAAGCCAGGACTACAGCACCTAAATTTCTATCATTATATTGATCTCTGACAAACTGCACGAAGGCAGAAATGTTGGTCACCTTATCCGGAAAAGAATCAATCATTTGTTCCTGGATCTGTTCTCCAAAGCTATAGCTTTTAACATCGTAGTCACTTGACAGATTATCGATTAATGACTGGTAATTAGTTTTAAAATCTGCAAGTTCATTCGCTTCCATCTCCAGTGGAATGGACATGGATTGATCTACTCCAAGCACAATAATGGGTTTAGCAGTGGTTGTATTATTGTATTTCAGGAAAGGAGATAATAGCAATGCACTGATTCCAAAAAAGCCTGAAAACCTCAACAAGGAAAGGATCCATTTTTTCCAGCCTGATTGATCATCATACTGTTTGGTTCTCATGTAGAGTACCCCAGCCACTAGTAGTGCAGCTAGAAAACATAAAATCAAATACCAAATTGGAGATAAAAACGTCAGATTTTCCAAATTCCTAAGCTCATTTCAAGATGTAAACTGCAAATATAGACAGTTTATTTTGTAGAATGTTTAGATTCCAAGAAGTTTGATTAAAACCATTTCCCATAGGCCTTCTGCTTTTACAGAACGCTCATTTAACTATTTGTTTTTCAGTTTGTTCTTAGATCAGGCATGAATATTTTACCAAGAAGTGGCATACCTATTGTACTTTTTTTGAATTATCCGATTTCAATGAATTATTTTTTTGTATAACTTCGTTATAGCTTTGTCTACCAAGAAAATATAAAGTATGTATAAAAAGATCCTATCGACGTTTATTTTAGTATTGGCTGGTGTTTATATGTTTGCCTCCTATATGATTGTACCCATGGATGAGAAACAGAAAAATCATCTCAAAGCTTATGGAATCGCCTATTGGGTAATTGAAAATCAGATTGAAACCTATTGGTTATTAAATTATCGCGGAGGAAGTTTCGGTTTTCCCCACAGCAAGATATTTGAAAAAGAATGTTTGACACGAGGGGTTTCTTTTGAAATAATTCCAGATGTTCAATTTAATCAGATCCGGAATCAAATAGCCAATCCTGAAATCAATCAGGAAGTGGTTAAATTAGAGGTTGCTCCAAAAATAGCAGTATATACCCCCCAATTTAATGCAAAAGGTGAACGCATCCAACCCTGGGACGATGCCGTTACCCTTGTCCTTACCTATGCTGAAATTCCTTATGAAACGGTGTACGACGATGGAGTATTAACAGATCGCTTAGCGGAATTTGATTGGCTCCATTTACATCATGAGGATTTTACCGGTCAATATGGTAAGTTTTATGCTTCACAACATTCTAAACCATGGTATAAAGAAAATCGTCGTCGAATGGAAGCCTTGGCCACACAACTTGGATTCAGCAAAGTATCCAATCTAAAAAGAGCGGTAGTTCACAAAATACGTGAATATGTTGGCGGCGGTGGTTTTATGTTTGCAATGTGCAGTGCCACTGATACATACGATATTGTACTGGCTACGGAAGACACTGATATCTGCGCCGAGATTTACGATGGCGACCCAGCGGACCCTAAAGCCAATGATAAACTGGATTATACGAATACATTTGCATTCAAAGATTTTAAGTTAATCACGAATCCTTACGAATATGAATATTCAACCATTGATCATCGGCAACGAAGGGTAAATCCGGAACAAGATTATTTTACGCTGTTTGATTTTAGTGCTAAATGGGATCCAGTACCCACTATGCTTACTCAGTGCCATACCCGTACGGTGAAAGGATTTATGGGCCAAACGACTGCATACAACTACAAACATATAAAGTCGAACATATTAGTCATGGGTGAAAATAAAGCGGTCAATGAAGCACGCTACATGCATGGCACATTTGGATACGGAACTTGGACTTTCTATGGTGGCCATGATCCGGAAGATTACCGACATCATGTCAATGATCCTGAAACTGACCTAAATTTGCATCCAAACAGCCCAGGTTATCGTCTGATCCTCAACAATATTCTGTTTCCTGCAGCAAAGAAAAAAGAACGTAAGACCTAGAGAAAAACTTAATTTATCATCTTAATTAATACTTCCTCGACCTCTTTTCAGATGTAGTTAGTTTAGAAACCAGCCATCTATCCTAATCAAAGCCACTCAAGCGTGATATTAGGCTGGTCCATTTAAAATAAGATTCTTTAAGATCGTTCGTCGCAAATCCGCTTCCGTAAATCGAAAAATATGACCCTACCCGCCTTTATTATACTTAACTTTATTTATGATCTGGCGTATTCTAGTAACGATTTTCCAAATAGTGCTATTGATCTCCCTGCCATTCATCGTTTTGATTCGTGGAGCTATTTGGATTCATAAGGAATACCACGCACTTCCCTGGCTGGCTATTTTGTTTGGTACCTTAATAATGACCATCGTATTGCTCATTTATTTCACCTACGTTTATGGTCGAGTTACCGGAAAAGCTGGTAATAAAGGGTGGTTAAAAAGAAGAGCAAAGCTAGCGTTCCTAATCGCTATTGCCTATGTTGGCCAAAGTGCCTTGTTCCTATCCGCTAAAAATGCTAAGTCTTCCGAAGTAAAAAGAGAATTTAGAAACCTTCATCCTATCTTAAGGATGAGTATTTCTACTTTTTTATTACTTGACCGCAGTTTAATTGTTACAGATGGTAATCGTGAACCTGAAGATTATAGACGAATGGGATTGCCTTCCAAATCACATTCTTTGCACTATCCTCAATCATCCGGTTATGCCCATGCGGTGGACGTTCGGACCAATGGAAAAGCAGCGTGGAAAAATACGCTGATGAAATCTTATTTTTGGCTAATGGGCTTTAATACCTTGAGACATGGTGGCACCGGAGACCATTTACATATTTCATTGTATAGTCATGATACCCCCAGATCTATATAGGCTGACTACATAAAATGAAGGCTCATCCGCATGATGAGTACTAGGAACAAACTGGTATCAAATAATTTATTATCGATCGATTTATACCAAATGAACACCCGTTAAAAATGCGATGAATATGGAATTAATATTCCAAATTTTAATATAAATCGGTTTTAGGCCCTGTCTACACTTGAAAATCTGTGCATTTTAAAAAAGAAAAGCTTCTGAATGTTGAATAAAGAATTCTCTAAACGAAAATCTATACTATTCAAAAATCAGTATCGATTGTAAGGATAAACCGAAATTACTGATTATTCGACAAGGTCTTTTCAAGGATCTTCACAGCTTTCACCAACGATGCCTTCATATCTTCATTGAGTTCTTCATCAACCATATTTTGCTTAAAGGATGGTAGACTGAATGTGGAAATAATATTAGCGCCGAGGCGAGGAAAAAACCCTTCCAAATACATTCTGTTTTTCTCGCCTCCCCGTTTGCCGGGTGAGGTACTCATCAATAATAGTGGTTTGGATTCAAATAGACTACTTGATCTTCTCGTCAGCCAATCCAGTATGTTTTTGAAGAAAGCCGGAGTACCTCCATTGTGTTCAGGTGAGGAAATAATAAAAGCATCATGTTCCTTAATTTGTTCTATTAAAGTCAAGATATCTTTCGGTATAGTTTCGGGATCCATATCAATGGAGTAAATGGGCACGATAAATGACCGGATATCGATTATAGTCACTGGATATTCCTGAACCAATTTCGAAGTATATCGAATAAGTTGCTGATTAATTGATTTTGAGTGATTACTTCCTGAGAATGCTAAAACTCTTTTCATTATTATAATAGACTTAGTAAGAATTGCTTACAAAAGCCAGGCGTTTACTATCTGGTGCCCACGACGGAACGTTTATGGAACCTTGTCCACCATAAAAATGGGCAATCACTTTGACCGGACCACCTCCAGCTGGCATGATCCTGAGCATGACACGTTTATAAAACGGATGATCATCAGGATGCACATCGGTACCAAAAGACAAAAATACGATCCACTGGCCATCTGGGGACATATGTGGAAACCAATCGTTATATTGATCAAAGGTGATTTGCTCATGACCCGTACCATCTGGAGCCATCCTCCATATCTGCATGGTACCCGTCTCACTACTGTTGTAGTAGATGTGTTGTCCATCAGCTGTTGCTTCTGGCCCATCAGCTAATCCCCTCACTACCTCAGTCAGCTGCTTTTCTTTTTGGGATTCTATATCAATTTCAAAAATTTGGTACAATGATTCAATTCCTCTTTTTCCAGTGAATAATAATTTTTTATCATCAGCTGACCAACTATGCCAATATGAAGGAGCCTCCTGCGTCACCCGTTTTGGTTCTCCTCCTTCAATAGGTAATATATAAATGGTAGAACCGCCCTCTGGTAAATCGGGAAGATGGTGACTAATAGCCAGCTGATCTCCTTTAAAAGAAATTCCGTGATCGTTATTATTTCGATCTGCAAATCCAGTGTCGAATTTTTTAAGACGACCGCCCATAATATCGATGGTATAAAGACTACCATCCTTATTAACTAACAAGTTTTTATCATCCGGCATCCAATTGGGTGCTTCGAAGCCATTGCTATCTTGATAGATTATGGTTCGCACCTGGTCATCAATGTTCAATATTTCCAATCGACTTTCCCTGCGCCCTTGAGTATATGCATTATAATCTTCCGGTACAGGTATTTCTATTCGAACATTCCATATTTTTGCCTTTTCTATATAATCCGGATTGTGTGAGCATACAAATAACCCTGCAAGTACCTCGTCCGGCATATCTTTAACCTGTTTTTTGCCGATCAGTTGCAAGGGCTCGCCTTGATGCGCAGCTCGCATTATATAATACTGTCCTGATCTTTCCAGTTGAAGAATATCATATTCATCTTTTGGGGCAAATATTTCATCCTGAGGATCACGCATATAAGCACCCCGCAAGGGCCTCCATTGTAAAACGGTCAAACCATCCCCATGCAAAGTTGCCGTGACATGCATAGCCTCCTCATCCTCACTGGCTCGAATCATCCATCCAACTTTTCTATGAGCATCTTTTCCACTACCTATAAATTTGAAGTTTGCCGTTAATATAAAGTCTCCTGTCATCTTATTGAATAAATAATGAAATTCGTCACGCTCAAACCAAATATTATAGCCGGACCCGCTCAAGGTGTAATTTTGATCTGCTGAATTATATTCACTCATTCCGGTCAATGCCGGGCTCCCAATATCTAGATGATATTCAAAACTTCCAATAGCCATTTGTGACATGATCGAATTAGTAAAACACATGAATAGTAAGAGGTTCCATTTGATATTCATTATCCAATTTTTTTATTCTTGTCTAATATCTCCATAAAGCTACTAAATAGTCAATTCAATTCAACTTCTATTTGTGAAGGTGACTATTGTTATTCTCACTGCCTCTTCAGATAGCTTCTTTTTGCTTTCATTCAATAATGTTTGCGTAAGTTTTGCCTTAACAATTGAGTTAATAAGATATCAAAAACCTGACATCTTGGTCTTGAAATGATGTCCTGTTGAGATTTGGTGGCATACTTCTTTTTTGAAGGAATCTTTTAGCAATCAAAGATACATTCCAATAAATATTCACCCAACCGGATAGGGTCTTTTCTCTGATTGAATACGACGATTTTACAAATTGTAGAAATCCTTTTGGCTCTTTTTAGTAAGTGAAGCAATTCTTTTCCAAAGTATAGCTGAATCCATGATATAAGGCTTTCCCTCATATTGATTATAACATATTTAGCAATAAAACTCTTTACTCAATTACTAAATCCTTTAGGTTTTAACTGTCTCCATTCACTCTTTAGTTTTTTCACTCCAACGGCTGGGGGTAAGCTGTCCCAATAAGGACCCGTGGATTGAATTTCTTTTAAGCGATTCATAAGTTCTTCTTGATAGACTCCTCCATTGGTTAAAGTTAATGGATCGATTGAAAATGATTGTCCAATATCTCGCTCCAGATCATACATCACAAAATCTTCTAATGTCAGGTTTTTGAGATGATCCATATCTGGTTCAGTCATTGGATGGGTGTGCCGAGTGCTGTCTCGATCACTTCCTAAAATGACAAAGTTTCCAATGCGCATGGCTATTTCTGGAGTAGTCCGGTAAAAAAACCAACTTAAGTTTTTTGTTCTTTGCAACGGTTTATTGAGTATTAATGGTAACAAACTGGTTCCATCCAATAGTTGCTCTTTAGGATGATTATTCCCGACTAAGTCGCATATCGTTGGCAATATATCAATCAAACTTACCGGCTCATCAATAATCTGTTCCTTATGAATCCTTCCATTCCAAGATAGAATCCCAGGGACTCGAATACCTCCTTCATATACAAAACTTTTACCCCCAAGCAATGGAGCATTCGATCCATTGCGATAGGATCCATTATCAGAGGCAAATAATATCAACGTATTATCATTCAACTGCATAGAATCCAAAGCGTCCAATAGTTTGCCAACCGCTTGATCCATATTTTCTACGTTGGCCAAATATTCTGCGTCTTGTTTTGGGTGACCACTGTAATTTGCTACCAATGTTGGTGGTGATGCTACTTTTTTATGTGGTTCATGAAAGGCAATATATAATAAGAAAGGAGCCGACTCTGTTTCAATTTCATCTAACCATTGTATGGCTTCTTCGGTAATTATATCACAGGAATATCCTTTCAGTTCCCCTACTTTCACTCCATTTCTTACAAAATTAACTGGATTCAAATGTGAGGGGTGCGCATTATTGGCAGTTCCTAATGAATAATCAAAACCCTGGTCAATAGGTTGGGGTTGTTCCAATGTTTCATTTTGAGGAAGACATCCCAGGTGCCATTTACCGAAATGACCGGTATGGTAGCCTTGCTCTTTCACAATTTCGGCTATGGTGATTTCTTCTGCTTTCAAGTGCATGGGATGATTTTCAGGTAAATAATTGTAAACGCCCACCTTTGACGGAAAACGACCAGTGATCATTCCTGCTCTGGAAGGAGAACAATTTGGTGCGGCAGCATAGAAATTGGTGAATCGAATTCCATTTTCAGCCAATCGATTAATAGTTGGTGTATTGGCAATACCTCCATAACATCCCAAGTCACTGTAGCCAAGATCATCCGCCAAAAAGATGATAATATTAGGCAGACTTAAAGAGTCATCTGGTTTTTTAGGAAGCGCACAACTAAGAGATGCACTTATGCAACCAATAAAGCAAATTTTTAAGTAGTTCATGAATTTTCAGATAACGAACTTGTTTTTGAAAATTTAAATTACGATTAATCTATTTAAGATAATTATTGAAAGTATTTTTTATCGTCAAAGCTGAGCTAATTTTGTTTAGAAAGAATCCTGCATATTACCAGGTCTCCTTGAATCCTTTTCCATCGGTCTTAACTCCTTAATCATTTACGTCTGACTTTTTACCTAGGTCATTTATTTACTCATCAAAAAAATACTATTTTACTTTTCCAAATAAATTGATCAATAGTCATGAAAAAGTATCTAGTCTTATCTATTTGCCTTGGGCTGACAATAGCTCTTTTCGCTCAATCCAATCCAAGAATCCAACTTGCGCAAAACTGGCTATCCGCACAATATCAATATGATCAACTTCCCGGTATTTCAGTGGCCGTAGTTGAAAATCAGAAGATTGTATGGAGCACAGGATTTGGTCAACTAAGTGACAATACACCGGCCACAGATGAAACAATATATAGTATTTGCTCCATATCTAAATTATTTACCTCAATATCTATCATGCAGTTGCGGGATGCCGGAAAAGTGAGATTGGATGAACCGATTTCCACTTATCTATCTTGGTTTGATCTGGAGCAACCATATGAAAACAGTGGGCCTATCACGATCAGGTCATTACTTACCCACTCGTCCGGACTTCCTCGAGAATCCAATCATCCGTATTGGACAGGTCCTGACTTTCCATTTCCTCCCAGTGAATCAGTCATTTCGGAGCTTGAAAATCAAGAGACACTGTATCCCGCCTCCAGGTATTTTCAATACAGTAATCTAGGTATGACCTTGCTCGGTGAAATTATAAAAGAAGTCTCTGGACTGAGTTATTCAGATTATGTAAATCAACATATTCTGATGCCATTAGAAATGACTAATACTAGAACCTATATGCCTGAGAATTTATTCGGCACGCAGTTGGCTAAAGGGAAGAGTGCAAAGACCAGAGCAGGATCAAGGAATGATGTTCAATTATTTAATGCGAATGGTATTACCGCGGCAGCCGGTTTTTCATCCACAGTGGTCGATTTGGGCAAGTTTGCCATGTGGCAGTTTGGTGTATTAAATGGTGATGATGACAAAGGGATTTTAAAAATGTCGACATTAGAAGAAATGCATCGTGTACATTGGATGGACCCGGACTGGGAAACCAGTTGGGGATTAGGGTTTTCTGTTTATAAAAGCAATGGAAAGACCATGGTGGGACATGGAGGATCTTGTCCAGGCTACCGCAGTACCTTGTCTATCGATCCGAAATCAAAGCGGGCAGTCATTGTTATGATCAATGCGTCTGGCACCAATCCAAGAACTTATGCCGGAGCGCTTCATAAAATATGGGCCAGAGATTTACCACATACAACGGACAAGGATTTATCTGCCTACACCGGCACGTATAATTCGCAACCTTGGTGGGGAGAATTTTTTGTTATGCCTTGGGGGGACCAACTAATTAGCCTATCAATACCAACTGAATCTCCGGATGATTTCACCAAATTAAAACACATTGAGGGCGACCAATTTAGGAGAGTCCGGGATGATGATGAATTGGGCGAGCAAATTATTTTTAATCGGGATGCAGCTGGTCAAATTTATCGCATGAGTTGGCACAATAATCACCGCACAAAATTAAGTTTAAAACCCTAATTTTAAAAAACCTGAGAATAGTTTCATTTGTGGAGCAGAGAATAAGTGGTAGGAGTTTCTGTCAGCAAGGAGTATCCTAATATTTTCATATATTGATCGCTCAAAATAAAAAGCCTTTAACTTATGCCAAAATCTAAGATCGCCGGATTGGGGTATTACCTCCCTGAAAAAATCGTAACCAATGATGATCTATCTCAAGTTATGGATACCTCCGATGAATGGATCCAGGAACGTACTGGAATTAAGGAGAGACGGTATGCAGAGAAACACAAGGAGACTACTTCCTCTATGGGAGTAAAAGCTGCTGAAATGGCTATTGCCAATGCCGGAATTACGAATGAAGATGTTGACTTTATCATATTTGCAACCCTTAGCCCTGATTATTATTTCCCGGGGTCGGGAGTATTGTTGCAGCGTCAAATGAATATGCAAGGTATAGGAGCGCTGGATATTCGAAACCAATGTAGCGGATTTGTTTATGGACTATCCATTGCTGATCAATTCGTTAAAACCGGTATGTACAAAAACGTGCTATTGGTAGGATCAGAATTCCACTCCATGGGGCTGGACTATTCTACCAGGGGACGGAATGTTACGGTTATTTTTGGCGATGGTGCTGGTGCTGCGATCATTCAACCCTCAGACGGAGACGAAGCAATTCTTTCTACCCATTTGCATGCAGATGGCACCAACGCTGAAGTTCTTTCATACATCAATCCTGGATCGCACGGAGGTGCCCATGATCCGGAGGGCCAGGAAAAATATGAATACCCTGATCAAGAATTTGGAGGTGCTTTTATTACCCAAAAGATGTGGGAAAATGAAGACCTGTATCCACATATGGAAGGTCCTACTGTTTTTAAGTTTGCGGTTAAAAAATTCCCTGAAGTGATCATGGAAGCATTGCAATCCAACGGATACACTATAGATGATCTGGGGATGTTGATTCCCCATCAAGCTAATCTTCGGATCAGTCAATTTGTGCAACGGATCCTGGGCTTATCTGATGATCAAGTTTTTAGCAACATTCAAAAGTACGGCAACACTACGGCAGCTTCCATACCTATCGCATTCGCCGAAGCAGTAGAACAAGGCAAGATCAAAAAAGGAGATCTGGTTTGTTTAGCCGCATTCGGTAGCGGTTTCACCTGGGCCAGTGCGCTTATTAGATGGTAATGATTTTTAAAAAGAAAGCTGGATTGCTAAGCCTATAGGGATTGGTAAACCATGATTAGAGGTAAAGAGTAAAAAGGTAAAGGGTAAAGGCTGGTAGAGAAGAAAGATTTATCCTAACTAGGGATCACCCCAGGGTGAATGTGAACTAGAAAACGATATATGACGACAATGACTACAAATGGGGTTTATCCTGGTCGCCCGATGGGAAATGGATAGCCTACGGTCCGGAAAAACCTGTCAAAGTCCGTCCTGAAAGCACCATATGGGAAGCCGACTTTCAGGATGTGTTGGAAAAATTGCAGCAATAAGTTTTTTCATGTCTGCCCAGCCAATAACCACCCTATCCTTACATCTCACAAGAAAAAATCAACTTCATGGATTATCAGTACAACTCATTCACACCTGTGACATAAATCATTGACAATAATCCGAGAACTCCTTAAATCAGAGAAGTCCATCCTACAGGAACAGTTGGTATAAATACCTCTGTTATTGACAGACAGTATAGAATAAATAACTGAAAACCATGTGAACCAATGTAACCAATCAGGGCAAGTCAAATCTACTATGTCAATAAATTTTATACGTGATTTACCATGACACAACTTTTACAAAACTGATACTATTAGGTGACAACGAGCCTCTAACAACGAATTAATTTTGCTAGAAATGATATAATTAATTCAGCGTAAAATATAATGCCATGAAATTCCTCAAAACAAACATCCTTTTAGTTCTGGCCATTTTAATTGGTGCCAATACATCTTCATTTTCCCAAAGTCCGGAGCAAATCTATCAAAAAGGCCTGATGAAAGAAGAAGGAGAAGGCGCATTACTGGCAGCAATCGACCTCTATGATCAGGTGGCCGACAATTCAAATGTCAACAAATCATTACGGGCAAAGGCACTGTTGCATATCGGAATGTGTTACGAAAAATTGGGAAATCAAGAGGCCGTAAATGCCTACCAACGTTTAGTTAATAATTTCCCCGGACAAAAAGGCGAAGTGGCGATTGCCAGGGAACGGCTTTCCCGATTAATACATGTTTACAAAGAACCATTGGAAGAAGCACAAGTTAAAACAGCTGCAGCACAACTTACCAATAAAAAAATCTGGGGAGAGGATAAGGATATTGATGATAGTGGTGAAATCTCACCAAATGGAAAGTTCCTTTCTTATATAGATTGGAGCACAGGGGACCTTGCAGTTTATGAAATCACAACAGGTAATAAAAGAAAGTTAACAAATATCGGCCAAGGAAGCAATTACCATCAATATGCGTATTCACCTATATGGTCTAATGACGGCAGTCGAATTTATTACGCTTATTTTGTTTCTCCCAATCTAAGTGAAATTCGAACTATTGGATTAAACAATTCACAACCACAAACAATCTGTAAAATTAAAGAGCCTGGAAAATGGTTGCAGATACGAGATTTATCATCTGATGGCAAATCGATTCTGGCAACCCTTGAAAGTCAAAATTCAACCGAAATTATTATAGCACCTATTTCCGATACAACTTACCAACTTATCAAGGAATTATCTACCCCACATGCAGATCATCCTACTTTTACAAAAGATGGTAAAGCGATTGTTTACGATTATTTACAAAATACCGACTCAAAAGATCATGATATATTTTTGCTGACCATTGCTGATAAAAAGATAATCCCATTGATTAGCCATTCTGCCCACGATGTACTATTGGATTTGTCTCCTGATGGTAAACAGATACTTTTTACAAGCAACAGATCAGGAATAAGTGCCATTTGGAGCATCGATTTTCATAATGGGAAAAAAGTAGACAATCCTACACTTGTAAAATCCAATGAAAACGGTAATTTGGCGGGATTAGGATTCTCCAAAAATGGTTCATTTTATTATTTTTATTTACCATCAAAATCCGATGTTTATCAAATAGAAATTAATCCAACAACTGGAGATGTAGTCGTTCCTCCCACTGAAGCAGTTGGTAAATTTGTTGGAATTAATTCAACACCAGATTATTCTTCAGATGGTAAATACCTGGCATTTATTTCACAGAGAGCACCTTTTACTAGTGAAGCATTCCGACCAATTGGTAATACCCTTTGCATAAAATCGATGAAAGACGGCTCTATCAGGGAAGTCAAACCTGACATTTCTAATTTTGGTTTTCCAAAATGGGCATCAGACAATCGTTCTGTCATAGTTGTAAACTGGGATGCAGATGAAAACATGGAACTTTATGATATTAATATCGAATCTGGCAAAGCTAGTCTTATATATTCCGGGGATCCTCAATCTTTCGGCAGTCATGACTTAGGCTTGAATGGGAAATCTGTTTATATGGTGAATAAAGCTGACGGAGATATTCATAAACTTATTAAATACAATCCTTCAACCAAGACAGAAACCATAATAACCGAAGGAACATGGAAAGAATTGACAAATATTTCTTGCTCCCCTGATGGTAAATGGATTTCATTTTTGGGTCGCGACCAAAACAGATCACTCAAAATTATACCTGCCGAGGGTGGAGAAACCCGTGAATTACATAGCTGGACCCAAGGCGATAATCGGGCGATATTTCATTGTTGGAGTGCGGATAGCAAATACATCTATGTACCTAAGATGCTAGAGCCTAAAGAAGAAATGATTTGGGATATCTGGCAAATTCCGGTGGATGGCAGTGAACCGAAAAACCTGGGATTAGAATTAACTCAAATCTGGCAAATTAGTGCTCACCCCAATGGGACACATCTTGCATACAGTAATCAGGGATCAACCAACGCAATGCCTGAGGTGTGGGTTATGGAAAACTTCCTACATTCAGATAAAGAAGAAACAGAAGCTGTCAAAGAGCCGGAAGGAATAATAATTAAACAAATCTCAAAAGAGCCTTATTTAGATGATTTAGGAACAGTATCTTCCGATGGACGTTTTCGTTCCACCGTAGACTGGGGTAATGGGGATTTGGCAATTATCAATTTAATTAATGGAGAAAAACGAATATTAACTAATAGTGCAACCCTGGAAGACCCTCAAAAATTTGTTATCGGTTCAGCGATATCAAAAAATGGTAAACAGGTAGCTTATTCCTGGTGGAGGCCAAACCATACTTATGAGTTACATATCATAGATGTGGATAATCCATCCACACGCCTTCTTTTCAAACAAGAAAGTGTAGAAGTGTATCCTGTAACATGGCTTTCTGATGAGGAACTTATCACCATCATGCAGGATAGAAGAAATGAAACAACGAAAATCACTTCTTTGAACGTATCGGATGGTTCATTAAAAGACTTGAAGTTTTTCGACTCCAGAAAATGGATGCAATTAACTACTTCCCCTGATGAAAAATTTATCGCATATAATTTTGTGCATGAATCTGATAATGAAAACATTGATATAAATCTAATTGAGGTAGATGGAGGTAATGAAATATCTTTAATTAAACATCCTGCTAACGATAAAGTAATTGGTTGGATTCCCGGAAGAAAGGAATTTCTGTTTATTAGTGATCGATCGGGGACATGGGATTTATGGGCAATACCTTTTATAGAAGTAAAGCCATCCGGGCAGGCCAAACGAATTTATACAGATATTGGTGAAGTAGGACCTATGGGTATCACTAAAAATGGTGATTGCTATTTCGGATTTTCCAGGCGTAATTTTAATAATTATATAACCCCATTTAATATGGAAACCGGCAAGGTGCTGGAACGATCGGGAAAATCATTGCCGGGTTCAAATTTTCAGACAAGATGGTCTCCGGATGGACAGTACTTAGCTTATATAAAAGAGGACGCCAAAACAGATAATCCATGGCAATTAACCATTCAGGATTTAAATACCGGCATAGAAAGAAAACTCGGAAACACATTGTTTATGGCTTCAGATCCTCACTGGTCGCCTGAAGGGAATTCTATAATGGTTATAGGTGGAGATAAATTACCTGATAAAAATTATAAAGGAGGTATATATCAGGTTGATTTCAAATCGGGTATAACAAAAGAAATACTTCTTTTATCAGATTATCAATATAATATGCCTGTTGATGATGCCTACCCGCTATCAAGGATCGAGTGGTCTCTAGATGGTGAGCATATTTTTTATCTGTTTTTTAAAGACCGACTCGTAAAACATAATTTAAAAAATGGAGTAGATAAAACACTTTACACAGATTCTAATTTTAATTTCGGATTATTGGATCGTTCACCTGATGGGAAAAATCTACTTTTTGCTATATATCGTCCAGAGGAAAAGAAAAGTTATCTGTATTCCATGTCAGTAGAAGGTGAAAATATCAAGGAGGTTTGTCCTTCTCAAGAAGTAGAAAGATTTTATGGGGCTTTTTGGTCCCCGGACGGGAAGTATATATATTTTACAGAAAAATCGGATGGGACAAGTTTATGGAAAATATCTGCAGAGGGTCGAATTCCACAAAAAGTATGGCAATCAGAAAAAAGATTGGAGTTTCTTAGTATACCTCCAGATGGAAGTCAAATAGCATTTTCAATTCGTGAACGAACAACAGAAATCAGAATGATTACAGGACTAATAAAAGAGCTAGAAAAAATGTTTAGGCTGGATGAATAAACTAATTTAACAATTTGTACTTGGGGTACTCAAGTCTAAAGTGAGTCCCCTTTATTCTTTGGGATTAAATACTTTAGGAATGCAAGAGTAAGAAAAAGAAACTAAGAATTCTTTATGAACCATAAATCTAAACCAGCTTCCAGGCTTTCGATTATTTTTATCCTGGCCGTCGTGATCTCGGGAAGCATATTGACCTGGTTCAGTATTAATAACATTTCCAACCTAAAGGAGCTTACCGAGAATAGAATTCTAGAAGAACAGCGGGAACTTGCATCAAGGATTTCAAATGCAGTTCAATCCAAAATTGAAACCATAACAGTAGGTTACAAAAACGAAATCAATCCACTCGGTTTAATGAGAGATTCGCTGATAAAAACAGCAGACAGTCATTCTTTCGTTACCATGCCATTCATTTTAAAAACAGAAGGTCCTTTTCTTTATCCAAATTACAAGTGGACAATAGAAAATCCGACTAAGGCAAAATCATCAAACCGATTTAATTTGGCATTCAGGAAAGGTGAAGAAGCTGAATTCGCAAAAAATAACCTCAGATCAGCAAAAAAGCAATATTTGTCGTGCCTGTCTTATTCAACCGGGAAGTACGACTCTGCAAAAGCACTTAATGCATTGGGCAGAATTTCGGTAAAATTAAACGAATACGAAAATGCCATCGGCCATTACAAACTAATTGTTTTAAACCACTTCCAGGAAACAAGTGGAGATGGGCTTCCTTATGTATACTTTGCTCTCCCACAGCTTTTAAAAGTTTCGAATCCGGAAAATCATGAAAAAATATTGCCCTTGGTTGAATTGTGCCTGGAAAAAATGGAAATGGGTTCAATTCCCCTGAATTTTAGTACAGAAGAATTGTTAACCCAGGTCATAAAATGGATTCAGGAAAACACTTTTAAAAGCTCAAAAAAAGTAGAGCATATTAATCAGCTGGAAAAGAATATAAATGACCAACTCCAGTTTGTCAATGAATACAGAAATGAGATGTCGGAGATCCTAAAAGAAGGAAGTTTAGGCAATCATTTGAATGTTGGTAACGATTTTAAAGTTGTTAATTATTTTTCAGGGAATAATCAAAAATTGCTGCTTGTCAATACCAATTTCGAAAATCCGGTGGGCTTTCTTATTGATGCTAACAAATTATTTGATACCCTCCTGACAACAGCACTTCAAGCCGGTTTTGGATTTGATTATAATATTGAATTTCCAACAGGATATAACCCGAATACGTCTGGGCAAAACCTTATATACTCTTCACAACTGAATCCGTATTTCCCTGGACAAATGATACAAATAAAACTTAAGGATGAAAACCTGATAAACGATTTAATAAAACGTAGGAGTTGGATTTATGGGATTGCCACATCATTGCTCTTGGTTGCTATGATTCTGGGAGTTGTACTAATTTTAAGAGATATCGCAAGAGAAAAACATTTAGCATCATTGAGGTCTGATTTTATTTCCAATGTTACCCACGAATTAAAAACCCCGCTTACTTCTATTTATATGTTTGCAGAGTCGCTATTATTAGGCCGAGTCAAATCGGCAAACGCGAAGAAGGAATATCTTTCCATAATCCTCAAAGAAAGTCTACGCCTGAAAAGAATGGTCAATAACATACTTGAATTTTCGAAAATGGAAAAAGGCAAATCCGAATATCATTTTATCAATTCGAATTTGGCTGCTGTCATAAGGTCAGCCATCCAGGATATGAGTTATTGGTTTCAAAAAGGGGGATTCGAAATTGTTACAGATTTAGATGAAAAAATAGAAGCTGAAATCGATCCTGAAAAAATGAAACAGGCAATTGGAAATTTACTCAGTAATGCATATAAATATTCTACGAAAACAAAAAAAGTCTTTATCCGCTTAATTAATAAAACGGATCATATCGGTATTGAAGTTGAAGACAAAGGTCTTGGTATCCCGGAAGATCAATTAACGCAAATATTTGAAAAATTTCATCGTATTGACCAAAAAGAAAGCATCAGTGGAACCGGGCTTGGATTAACCGTTGTAAAAGAAATTATTGAATCTCATAAAGGCAAAATATTCGTTACCAGTAAAATTGGAAAGGGGAGTAAATTTACCATAATATTGAATCGACAAATAGAAGAAGCGTGAAAACTATTTTAATCATAGAAGACGATATTAGTATTCTCAGAGGCTTGAAAGATAATCTGGAGTATGAAGAATATACAGTTCTTACAGAAACAGACGGAAATAAAGGTTTGGAGCTGGCCCTTGAGAAACAAATCGACCTGATCTTACTGGACATTATGTTACCTGGTATGAATGGATATGAAATTTGCCGGAAAATAAAAAAAGAAAAGCCAGCATTACCAATAATCATGATTACGGCACGAGGATCTGAGATGGATAAAGTATCGGGCCTAGATATAGGCGCTGACGATTATGTTACAAAACCATTTAGCATTCCGGAGCTGATGGCTCGTATCCGAGCTATTTTTCGAAGGGTAACCCAGGAAAACAAAATTCCAACAAAGTATTCTTTCGGTAAGGTGACTTTAGATTTCAAACAATATAAGGCCTTTCGAAATAATGATGAAATTAAGTTGTCCAGCAAAGAATTTGCCATCATGGAATATTTTATCCGACGCGAAGGTGAAGCTGTTCATCGGCATGATTTGCTTCACGAAGTTTGGGGATTTGAAGCGATGCCCACTACCCGGACCGTGGATAATTTTATGCTTGATCTCCGTAAAAAACTGGAAGAGGATCCTTCAAATCCTAAACATATTATCACCGTCAGAGGTATAGGTTATCGGTTTAATTCTTTAATTCAGTAATGTTTAATATTAGGATAAAGATTAAAGGTAAAACCCAATCAGCTGGATTGCTAAGCCCGAAGGGATTGGTAAGCCAATTAGATTCAGTTTAAAAGTGAAAAAGTTTAAAAGAATCCTGGATGGCTAAGCCATGAGGAAGAGGTAAAGGGAAAAAGGTAAAGGGTAAAAGGAGAACTGATTCATCCAAACATAGGAGCAAGCAATATTAATGGGAATCAGAATGCGAACGATAGCGCAGCATCTACATGCTGCGGTTTTTGAAAAAGGTAAAGGGTAAACTGATTCACCCTAACCTAGGGCTCAAGCAAGGTTTTGAAACAACCAATTCGATAGCGCAGCTTCTGTAGGCTGCGGTTATTGTAATGAGTAAACCTATTTCAAACTTGAAACTTTCAAGTTCCTTTCATCCCAATATTTATCATCATGAAAAGCAAATCTGGTAGGATTATAAATGCCCACCAAATCAACATTTGCCTGGTCTGGCACTTCCAAATCTAAGCACCAAAAAACAGCATTTATCATCATCCTCCTGGTTCCCGGTTCCAATAAATCAGTTGAAGCACCCATGGTGGTGGCAAAGCATTTCCCAGTCTTGCCTCCAGGAATCTGGTAGCTCTTTACCCAGGCCAAGGGCATCATTGGATCGTTCTGATTGATACTTACTTGATTCCCTTTATCATCCTTTTTGATTATCAAATCAGGCAATTTTTGGTCAGATGGTCTCATACCCAACCTGGGATCATTTTCATCTTTAGCACCTTCCCGGTCAACGACCTGCCCAAGAACAATTGGTTGTGCATCTCCAGGCAACGGTAACCTGACTCCGTACACATCGGTAGCTCCCCAAATGTCTCCTATACCTATTCCATTGAGAATAGGATGGCCCTCTGCTCCTAAGGCAGGCAATCCTTTTGTACTTTGGTCTCCATGTTTACCATGATGAGAGATCCATTTCTCACCCAATACCAGACGACCAAAACCACCTTTCCATGGATCGTCCTCCTTGTAGAAGTTTCCATAATGTCGGTAAATTGAAGTGGAATCTATTTTTCCAAAATTGAATGCGTGGGTAGACGTCCTCATGCCAATAACCGGCCTCCCGCTTTTTAAATAATCATCAATAAATTTCATTTGATCATCAGGCAAAGCTCTAAACCGGGCAAATAGCACCATCATATCAGCTGATTCAAGTTGCTCCAAACCAGGTATATTCTGTACATAGTTTGGATCAACAACTCCTGGTTTTTGTGGATCTTGCGCAAAAAGAACTGTACAATTAAATCCGTGATGCTGAGTCAAGATTTTAGCAAGCTGAGGTAGAGCTTCTTCAGAGCGATATTCTTCATCACCTGATATCAAAACCACAGTAGGTTTATTGCTTTCACCTTCCATGGTCAGCCACTCTAAAAGTGGTTCATCAAGCGTTTTTTCAACATTCGATTTTTCTGTTTGGTCACTGCACCCAAAAAAAAGGGATAAAAGGAAAATAATTATAAAATATTTCATAATTAAAATGTTTAAAAATAAATGAACCGATTTAAGAATGCCTTAAGTCAAAAGCGGTCTAATTACTGAATCAATGTATTTGCCATCAGCCAAGGTGACATCATCTGGATCTGTGATG
>JAHEJC010000495.1 GCA_024639065.1 Lewinellaceae bacterium
CTTAGTAAAAAGCTAGAAAATGAATCAATCATCTAATCCTTTAGACAGGCTCTTTAGAAAGAAATTACAGGACCGACCGGTGGAAATGGATATGGCTCATTGGCAAGCAGCTGCTGATAGGTTGGATTCCGAACCTAAAAAGAAGCACAGAGGATTTCTTTGGTTTGGGGGAATCACTTTACTAGCTGTGATGGTAGCTGGAATCTTCTTATGGGGAAAATCAGATTCCAACGTTCTGATAACCGATCAAGAAGCTGCTGCTGCTGCTTCAACGGATTATTATAAAATTAAGGACCCAGCACAAAGCAATGATAATCTTGAGATTATAACTAATCAAAGTGAAGTAAGTACCAACTCGCTAAATAGTCCTGATTTGATAAATACAGAAAAAACTGAGACCCTGGCAAATTTTGAATCAGGAAACTTAACACAGCAAAAAGATCAATTAGCTACTAAAATTAATGAAACATCTGCACGGAATGCGTTATCCAAAAACGGAACTGCCAGCGTAGGATTACAGGATAGGAATATAAATTCTAGTCAGGATATAAATAATTTGGTAGAGACGGAATTTGGGCAGACCGAAGTTGAGTTGAATAGCGCTGAAAGGCAAGTTTTGCAAAGTGTTGATTATGAAAATAATTCACCAGGGAATTCTTTAGATAATGCTGGTCAAGTCATTGATCAAGTAAACGCTATTAACCAGGATATAAATTCAGATTCTAAACAAGTCGGATTAAGTCTTCTTGAAGATCGACCTGCTTCCTGGATAACTTCGAAAATAGAACGTTTAAAGTTATTGCCTGAGCGAAATTTGAAAATTGAAGATTCGCCTTATAATATGGAAATCTTGGCCAGTGTGGTGGATGAGGAATTTAGTCCACAATTTAAGATGGGTTTTTACCTGGAAGGAATGCTCAATGCGTTCAATGCTTCTCAGGACGAATTCGGTGGTTTTAGATTGGGCTTGTTAGGTCAATACTATTTTTCATCAAAAGTAGCTTTACAATTTGAACCGGGCTATCATCAACAAACTGGAATGGATTTTTATTCCAAATTGCGGCAGGATAATATTTACGATTTTGGATTAAATACGGAAACGTTTGCCATGCTGGCAGAAACGGCTCATTTCCTATCCCTTCCGATATCAATAAAATATCAGGTAAAAAAGCATGGTTTTGAAGGTGGAGTCGATCTCAATTACCTGCTGGGCGTACAGGGTGACGTACAAGAAGTTACCTTGATGAATGTTACGGATCCGAATGACCTTACACGGAATGCTAAAGTAAATGAGGTAGTAGAATCCTTAAATGCGGGTTGGTTGGACATGGCACCTTTTGCTAGCTTAACCAACCGGTTTTTTGTAGGATATAATTATTTAGTGAATCGTGGATTTACCGTAGGTGCAAGGGCTTATTATCAACCTAATCCGTTGTTAGAAAATGCCCCATCAACCTTGATTGAACCAAATCATACAAAACTTTTAATTGGACTACAGGCTAAATTTATTATAGAATGATACACAATTTAATGAACCAATATATATCACTGACTATAGTTGCTGTACTTGTCTTTCCAGCTTGTCAAACCGTGGATTTTCCAGAGCCGACAGCTACAGGTAGTGATACCCCACAGTTTCTGTTTGAGGGTTCTGCTGGAGGTGAACCTATCAACTGGGCTGCTGGAGAATCTAATTATTATATGCATACCGATTATGCCAAAGATCCAAATGGGGTCTATTCATTTGTAGGACAATTGAAACAAGAAGGTTGCAATGATCCATGCCCAAATTCCTTGTCTTTAAGAATTAAAGATGTTGCAGTGGCCACGAGTGTGAGTGCAGTAAATATCAATGAAGCATTGAAAGTGGGCACTTTGAATTATACCAATGAAAAAGTGGAAGATTCAATTCGAATTAATTTTAGAGATAACCAATTGCATCGGGAACATTTTGAATATAGTTTTATGATCGGTGATCAGGTGATTCCCGATCCTATTAAAAATGATGCGAGTCTTATTACCATACCTAGGTTTGGGAAGGATGCTTTACTTTCCATTACTGGAAAGCATCAGGACAACTTATTCGAATATAGCTTAACGCAACCTATCTATCCTATAGGGGATAGACGAAAAAGATTGAAGGTTATGGTAAAAACCAATGGTCGTAAATTTCAAGTTGTGTTAATCCCTACACCAGAAAATCAAGTGGAATCGATAAACTGGAATAATAACACGAATAATAAAAGAGAAATAGTGCTGGAAGAATTGCCAACCACTAGAAACTTGAAGGCAGAGGTTAAGTACAGCGATGGGAAGATTACAACTTTCTCGATTCACTTTAAAGAAGGCATTTCTTTCGCTCAACTAGCTAATGTTGATTTTACCTTTTCGCTGGACTTCATCCCCAAGGTAATTGAGGCTGGTAACGTGAAACAGTTTAGGACTTCAGAAATTATTTACTACGATTCATCCGGGAAACAATACAGTTCATTGAAAGCACGTCAATCAGTCACCAGTGTATTTCGGATCAGTGAATCAGAATCATTCAATCAGAATGGGAATGGTGATAAAACCCGGAAGATCAAATTTGAAATAAATACGCATCTGGGGAATGCTGACGGTGAAATTATCGAATTTGTAGGAGCGGGGATCTTTGCCTTAGCTTATCCGGGATAAGAATTTACTTTAGCTTTACTTCAATTAACTGTGCGCATTCTATTATCTTAAATAGGATGCGCCATTTACGTCCAGGATAGCTCCCGTCATATACTCACTACCTGGACAAGCCAGGAATAATACTGCATTGGCCACATCTTCTGGGGTAGCAACCCTGCCTAATGGACTTTGATTTTTGATCGCGTCACCAGCCGGACTATCGAGTAAATCAGCGACCATATCGGTTTCGGTAAAACAAGGTGCTACTGCCGTTACGTAAATATTGTAGGGAGCCAGTTTTTGTGCCAAGGACTGGCTTAGCGCATTGAGTCCTGCTTTACTACTTCCATAGGCTGGTTGATCAGGCTCACCCCGGAAGGCACCTCGGGAGGATATATTGATCACCCGCCCCCCTCCGTTTTTGATCATGTGTTGTGCTGTATAAAACATTAAATTTGAAGGGCCTATTAAATTGACCGCTAAAGTTTTTTTCCACTGATTAGTCCATTGGCCAAAAGAGACTTTGTCGATCGGGTGGTGTTGGTGAATCCCCGCATTGTTCACCAGTATGTCGATCCTTCCAAAATGGGATATAGACTCATCAATTAGCAACTTAACATCCTGCTCACGGCCTACATTGGCTTGGACAATGATATGTTTGCCTTTAGGAAGAGATGCGAGGGTCTCTTTAGCCGCTTTTTCGTTTTGGGCATAGTTGATGATAACTTGGGCACCTTCTTTCGCTAGTGACTGAACAATGGCTTTGCCAATTCCGCGACTGCCACCGGTAACTAAGGCTACTTGTTTTTTTAGTCTCATTAAATTGGTTTACAGAGATTAATAATAACTAAATTTATTTTAAAGCGTATTAACCGTTTTATTTATTTATCAAAATACACCACATCATTATGTGCGAATCAATTATTTTCTGTAGTTATTTCTAGACAGTTAAGAGACAATTCTGAGATACATGGAGCTAGTGAAAAATGATCGCTAGACAAGATTTGAACTTCAGGCAATAAGTTCATCAATTTTCACTAGCTTCAGATTCTTCGCTTTTTTCATGTACTGGTAGATAATGCCAAAACACTCGGGCGAAGTAGGGTAGGGATCGATTAAAACCTGAAGATCATCTTCAGTCTGAATAGTTTCCGTTTCATCCATATAAGCATAACCTTTGAGCACGCCATCTTTCACCCACACCACACTTTGTTCTCCATGATTTCTTCCATCATCAATAATGATAAAGTCTTGTTCAAATTGTTTGTCCAGCATTTGTTGTGCGAGTTGTACACGTTCATTGTAGTCAACAGCTGACTCTTCGGCTATACACGCTCCATGACATTTACCCACATTATATAAGAAACAAGGGCCATCTCCTTTTTCCAAATCCATCATTTTATAGCACAATTCAAATTGATTAACAATGGATTTAATAAATTGATTAGCTTGTTGTTTGGATTGAAAAGCCCGAACATGTCCAGGGGTGTCATCATCAATCTTCACGGCTTTCATCGTCATGAAATGCTGTTCGTTTTCACCAAATTCTAAGATGAAATTTTTTGGTTTTTTTCTCAAAGAGCGGTTGAATTTTGGCTGGAGTCTTTTTATTTCTCTGGCTTCGTGAAGTAAAGCGACTAATTCACTACCGGTAATGTCATAGGAGATATCTTTTACATATTGCTGTAGATTGGCAGCTTTAGAAGTATACACTGAAAAGTGTTCACAAATCCGTTGTTTAATATTTTTGCTTTTGCCCACATATATTACATCACCATACTGGTCATGTAGATAATAAACACCACATGATTCAGGCAAA
>JAHEJC010000116.1 GCA_024639065.1 Lewinellaceae bacterium
TCACCTGGAATGGCATCCAAATTATAGTCCCCAGCAACACAAATTCCTGTACAACCCGCTTCCGTTTCTTCGTATACCTGCATATCTACATAATTACTCGTGGTGATCTGTACAGCTGTAGTAATGAGTTGAATGCTATCGCCTGTCCCCGTAAAAGTATACCATAAGCTACCCAAGTATAAAGCATCCCCAGCAAAAAAACAATCAGGAACAGAGTCGTAAACTGGGCTGGTCCACAGATTGTTCCCAGTTATATGATCTCCACAATGGATTCTAAATGCATTTTCACAAATCTCATTGGTAGCTTCAAATGCGCCCATGTCGATCAGGCCATCCTGGACCCTAGGCTTTCCAGCAAGATCAATGTCTATCAATTCCATCAGATCCACATCTCCGTCGAGGTCACACGAATCGATTGGAATAAAACTGTTAGATCCTGAATTGAAACAAGGTGACGAAGCCAGCATGTTAAAGTGAAATTGCAGGGTGTCCGGATTAAACATGGGGTCACCTGAAATTGTACCATTATTTCCAGTGAGGATCCCTGAATCGCTGGGATCTCCAATTAGGGAATAGAAGGCCTGGATTGTATTCAATCCATCCAAATGCACATCCGGACCCAGGCTTCCCAAAATCGAATTTTGTGCTACGATTGAATTTTCCAATATGAGATTGGATTCGCTGAACAAATGGATTCCCCCGCCTACATCTCCAGAATGGTTTTCTGTGATCGTAGTGTTGGTGAGCCTTGCACTACTAAACATAACCAGTTCTATAGCTCCTCCGGCAGCATCGCATTGATTATCATGAAAAAGTGAGTTGTAGGTAAATAAGGAGGATTGGTTACTATAAATGGCACCACCATATAAGCCTGCTTGATTGTATTTAAAAGCGGAATTTAGAATGACACAAGTATCGAAACCCAAACTAATTGCTCCTCCTTCTGCATTCAATTCTCCTATTATATTTCTTGAAAATAGGCAACGAATAATTTTTAAATTATTTTGGTTGGACACATTATTTAGATCATACGATTCGATGGCGCCTCCATTTGCAGTTGTATCTCCGCCACCATGGATAAATTGCATATCCCTGAATTCGACATCAGCCCCATTACGAATTTTAAAGAGGCTAAAATCTCCTTTAGACCCATCGATGATGGTATTTAGCTGATCCATGCCTAAAATAGTGAGGTCTTTATCAATCACTAGGCAACTATCCAGTTTGATGGTATCTCCAGCATTCAGGTAGCTGGTGATCGTAGCCCCAGGACAAGCGTCCCGAATGGCTTGCCGCAGCGAATTGTTTCCATCATCAGCATTACTGAAGACACCCAATGGAAAGCTGAAAACCAAACATAGATCATCAGGATCACCGCTACACAAGGTATTGCCATCATTATCCTGGTCATCAATAAATTGAGTATGCGTAATCGCTTGAGGTAAAATCGTAGAATTTTCGTCAGGCAACGTGTCGTTCGGATCATATTGGTAACCTTCATCTACATAAACACCTCCGTTGCTTAAATCAAAGTTGTTGCCGTCGTATCGTATATATCCATAGTTAAACAAGGTATCATCGGCAATCTCGAAACCTTTATCTAAGCTTAGACATGCACAAGGGGCATTCGTAAAGCGGCCTTGCTGCAAAATGGTAATATTTCGGCTGCCGAATGAGGCTGTACATTCGATATTGCCAAAGTTGAAAAACTCGCTAACGGTATTCACACTTATGCCGCCAAGATTCGAATTGAGGGTAATCTGGTTATAGTTATTAAAAGTAGACCCGTTTAACAAATTAATTCGACCATCACTTAAATTGATTTCACCGTAATTATCAAACTGATTGGTGGTCCCAAATGAAGCAAACGATGTATTTTGGAATTGTATGGTACCACCATTAATCACCGATCCAGAATTTAAATAAAAAGATACATTGGATCCCGGATCATCCCTGAAGAGTAAGGTGGCATTGCTATCTATATTCATGGTACCACGCCATGAGATTATTTCCAGGGGATTTGATATCAATAGGCTGGCGTCCACTGTTAGCTGGGCGTCTGCAGCGATTTTCAGTTCTAGTCCGGGTTGCTCACTTTTCAAATACATGATCGTATCAGAAATGCTGTTGATATAACATGGATTAAACTGATCCATAATGACGCTGTCCCCGGTAGCCGGAGGTCTATTTCTACTCCAGTTCAATGGATTTTCCCAGAGCGAATCGACGCATCCATACCAGTAAATAGCTCCCGGATGGGTGTCAATTATTCCAGAGTCCGTATTGACGGTGATGCTTCCTGCACCCAAATTATGGATGATTCCGGAATTGGAATTAATGGTTGAATTATGAGGACTGTTTAAGTTAATTGCGCCTAAATTAAATATTTTGCTAGAGTTGTCCAGAATCCTTCCAGGCATTTTTATATCAATAATAGCACAGGGGAAGTTGGTAAATTGAAAAATTGAATTTTGATCCAGCGCATTTTGGTTGGTCAAATTCAAGATCTGGATTAAACCATTATTGCTGCCGTTTCCCTCATTGGAAATTACAATTCCCTTATTACCGCCATCAATGATTAATTCAGCTGCTGGATTATTGGTTAGATTACCATTCAAGTGAACACCATCACCAAGTGCACCGGCAATTTTGGCTTTGCCGTTATTTACTAAACGACTTTCATGTTGTAATTCTAAGCCCGGTGAGGAGGATGTATTATTTAAGCATAACACTCCACCGTCCAAAACGTATAGTTCGGCGAAGGTGTCCAGCACCACATTGTGAGCCCAAGCACTGTCACCAACATAAGGTGTTTTACCATTGTTAAACGAGGGTATGAAGACAGGGTCGGTTGAAGTGGGTACTTGGCGGGTGATCCAATTAAAAGGTTCAGACCAAATAGTATCCTTACAACCAGTCCAAATATGACTGGTGTCCTCAAAAACTTGTCCATTGGCTGTAGGATTTAATACCCTGACACCGCCTCCACCTCTTGGATTGAGAATGCCGAAAAAGTTATCATTTATGATCAGGCTATCCATTGAAGTTACCACGATAATACCAGCATCGTTTTGCGAACTGCTGTAGGTGCTGCGGAACTCACCATCCCATCTGACATATGCACACGCAAAATTCCTAAATGGACCATTATCAAAATGGAAATTACCCGCATTGTTACTAATCAAATCTCCGTAGTTGAAAAGTTTCGGAAAAGCAACCGGGGAACTGTATATGGCAACACTGGCATTGGATAACTGGATGCTTCCATAATTCTCGAGGCGATCTGTTACGATTATGGCGGTATCCTGAACGTTGGTTACGATGAGTAAACCTCCTGTATTTATTGACAACTGAGCGGGAATACCATCATCACTGATTAACATTCCGTTTCCAGAAAGAGCCCCGGAACCATTGCCTTCATCGACAGTAAGTGTCCCCATATTTAAGATGTGTAAAGTATCCCTTAATCTAATGGTTCTGGCTTGGGCACCTGATGAGGTGACTGCAGGATGTGGAATACCTGGTGCCAACGGAGGGATTAGAACATCATTGGAACTGGTAGGAATCGTGGCAGGTGACCAGTTGCCATCTTTTTCCCAAATAGAATCAACGGCCCCGGTCCAGGTATGTTGAGCAGATATAAAACCACTGCAGAAAATAAAAAGTATGAGTGTTAAATTTAATGAGATTCCTTTAGATACAGAAAATAATAAAATTATTGCTTGCCGTTGATTGGTTTTTTCGTTCATGCTCCTCTGTCATTTTTGAATTCATTTTGAAAAGATACTAAATAGAAATCAGAATTCAGTTTCGAGAGACGAGATGTCAGAAAGTACGGTTGACTTTATTCAACAGCCCTGTGGGCTTAGCCCGCAGTACCTAAGTTAGCCAAATGCCAATACGCCAATAGCTAGTCATCCGGAATGACCAGATGAGGCACTTCCTCTAATTTCCAATCTATCACCAGGCCTTTAGCAATAGTTTGGGCAATTTCTTTACCGTATAAGTGTTCTGTCAAATAAAGCGCGGCCTCGAATGACTTAGCTCCACCGGCAGAAGTGATGACTGGTCCATCGTGGACGAACAATACGTCCTCCCGAATATCATGATCTGGAAACATTTCACGCATTTTTTCAATATCGGATGGGAATGTGGTACTCACCCGGTCTTTCAACAATCCAGCTTTTGCCAGTACAAATGCACCATCACAGTGCGAGGTTATAAATTGAGCCTGATCACCAACTTGTTTTACCCAATCGATCATTGCCACATTTTCAAGATCTGTATCCAGGTGATGCTCTGCACTGGGAACCACTAAAATATCTATCTTAGGCAGCGAATCCGTTAAATAATTAAAGTCGGGAATCAACCGAATACCTTCGAAGGTACGTACGGGCTCGCTCTGGTCGGCTACCAGAAAAACGTTCATTGGTTTGATGCCTTCTCTAAATTGGGTGTGCTGAAAAATATCAAAGGGTGCAGTCAACTCTGTATTGTACACACCATCCATGACTAAAAAGGCCACATGATAGCGATCAGGTTGCAACGTTGTATTTGGTGTAGTTCCCTTAGGGTAGGGATGGTAATTTTTTTCGATTGAAAGTGAAGTAGAGGAGGGATCTTCACAAGAAGAAACCGTAAGCATAAGTACAAAAAAAAGAAGGTGTTTAAACATAGGTCTTAGATTTTTGCCGGATCAGGTCTTCTACTTTCTCAAGGAGCCATGGTTTGGATACTACCCCTTTGGTTTCTTGGATTTGTTTTTTGAGTTTATCTAGCTTATCTGTTGATACAGTTTCAGCATGAATAAGCCGTCTTGTAAATTTTATAAGTTGTCGATAGTTATTTTTCTTGGACTCTGATAGATGTTTTTGCCGGGAGATATAAGTTGTAAAACTATCTAGGAATGAAATGAGCGTTTCAGTTTCATCTAGTTCATAATAAGTGGCAATAAGCAAAGTCCTGGTATTAATCGCATAAGAAGGGTCCTTGTATTCAATATTTTGGAATATTTCAATAACCTGGTCATATTGTTTTTTATAAAAATAGTAAAGACCCAAATTGTAGGTAAAAGCATTATCTCTATACTCTACATCTAAGTACTTTTTGTAGGTTTCATTGAACCGTTTAACCCAATCAAACTCTCCTTGTTTCAATCCAATGATACAAATGTTTCGATAATCCCAATGGTTGAAATTATTGCTTTCTATAATTAGATTCGTATCCAGAGAGAATTTGAATAAATCAAAAATTTCCTTTTCATAGGCCAAGTTCCCTTTATTTATTTTTCTAATTGAATAATTAATGGCTTCTACAACATAATCAAATCCTTCCGCTGAATTAAGGAGGCTTACATTTTGAAAAAGGATCTCTTTGTATTCTTTAAAAAGAGATTCGTCTTCATTATTTTCCAACATCCGTAGGATATAGTAATTAATTTTAATTACCGGATCATCATCAAGATTCGCCTGTTGAAGGTGCTCTTTTATCTCCTCAATGAAGTGAAATGTATACTTTTTTTGAATAAATGATTTTTGAGCTAACACCTTTGACGTATAAAATTTTAATTTCTCGATAATGAAAAACTTATCTAAATTGGATGAGATCTTTTCAATGTTGGTTTCTTCAAACCGCTTCAAATCCTCTTCGCGTAAAGTGTGCAAGTTTTTTTCAAGAAGATAATCATAGTAATAATTCAGAGAACTTTTGACCTGCTGTTTTTTGGAAGTCCGGGTTGCCGATTTTGTGGCACTGTTGTAGAGTTCCTTTATCCGTTGATTATTAATGTATTCAAGCAAGTAATTGGCCTGCCTTAAAGGATTGTTTTCGTATACTTCCTGGGCAAAAAAACGCTCCAATAAATCCAGTAGTTGCGAGTTTAGTTTGCGCAGTTTTATATCGTCGTATACGGTGCCTGGGAATAATTTTTCGAAGATGTCGGATTTATTGAATATACGCTTGTTTTTTCTAAGATCTGCATGTATAAAGGAAAATAGTTTGGAAATTGGTTCGTTACTATTAAAGTAGGGAGAATGTACAAATTTCATAAAGCGATTGAGCTCGTATACACTCAAGTAACTCAAAGCTTTGTAAATTTTTGTTTCTCGCATATTATCCTTTGAACGATCCATCCAATAGTAATTATATTTCAAAAGTATAATTAATCAATTTATTATTAAGGTATTTTCATTTGGCATGATTTGTTTAGTTATTAACAGTTGTTAAATAACATTTGATTATATATAAAATAGTTACATCTATTTGCAGTTATAAGCCAACATTTTGTAATTTGTGAATGCTTTAAAGCTTAATAAATTAACAATGAACTTTTTAAAACAGGGACTTCTCTGTCTGGGTGTAAGTTTACTTACTTGTGGTTTGAGTATTGCTCAAATCGACAAACCTGTATTGGAGGTTGATTTTATTAAGCTGCGCACTACCTATTCCCAGTATATTGATGTGCTTGCCAATGATCTAAGTTCAGGAAGCGTTTTGACTATTGAAGAAATAGCATTAGTCAATAATGGATCTGCCAGCATATCGAATAATAAGATATTATTTAAACCAGCTCCAAATTATACAGGGCGTGCCTTCGTCAAATATATTGCTTGTGATGAAGCAGGGAATTGTTCGAGCCAGGATGTACATATTTATATTCCTCATGCTTCAGAATTAATTGCTCATGATACCATTAAACAATTTAGTTTAAAGGGAAGTCCTGCTTATTTCTTTCTGCCCATTTCTTTTTTGAATATTTCCGAATTGCCGAAGAATGGAACCGTTGATTTTAAATCGGCATTTGCCATTGAATATATCCCAGAGCCTGATTTTGTCGGATTGGATACTATATTGTGCTCGTGGGGAACTATGATGTCCAGGCTATATATTGTTGAAGTAGTCCCAAACCCACCCAAAAATAATTTTGCTAAAAGCGGTATAGTCCATGTGGCTACTAATGTAGATCTGGAGGTCAATATTGATATCGTAGGCGACTTTTTTGAAAGCCCAGGCAACTATACATTTACCGATTTTTCTGACGTGAAAAATCATACGTTTGGTCAATCGGCGGAAGGGTTATTATTAGGTCAAGAATCTGGACAGGTTATTTATTATCCGCCTAGTAATTTTGAGGGGGTACAATCTTTTGAATACACAGCCTGTAATTTAGATACTTGTGAGACCGGCACGGTATTTCTTCAGGTAGGCAGTTTTAAACCTAGAAATGATATTCCTTACAGGTTTCGCATGGCCAAAGGAAAGACGCTGGTTATCAGCTATGATATACCGGTCGATCCCGCTGATTTTACGTTGGATCGCACTTCATTTCCTGACCATGGTGATATTGTGGTTTATCAAGAAGCCAATATTCCAACATTAAATTGTGGAGCAGATATCGTAGGGAATAATATTGTGGTTTATGAACCCTTACCTACTTATGTTGGAGAAGACCAATTTACCCTGGCCTACTGTCTTGGGAATAATCCATGTGCAGAAATCCAGGTAATTGTTGAAGTGGTTGACGATGAAGCACCTTGTAATTTTGTTGGTGATCCGGTATGGCCAGGCGATATCGATGCTAATGGACGAGTGGATATGCAAGATATTCTCACGCTGGGTTGGACATTAGGGGAAGTCGGCGTTCCCCGGAAAGACCCGGATATGGAATGGTTAGGCAAATCCAGTGATTCGTGGGAGTTGTTTTTCAATGGCGTAGACTTGAAACATAATGATGCCAACGGAGACGGCATCATTACTCAACAGGATTTGGAACAAATTAAATTGCATTATGGACTAGCAAACAAATTGGTCCCAGAAATTTTACCCATACCTAAAGACATACCGCTTTTTATAGAACCCATACAAGCTGTATTGGATTCTGGAGATTTAGCCATATTAGATATTACGCTGGGTATTCCTGAAAAGCCTGCTTTGGACATACACGGATTTTCATTTGCAATGGACATTCAAAGTGGAGCATTAGACTCTGGCTCTGTTTTTGTTAATTTTGATGATTATTCCTGGTTAGTTCAAAATGCACCCCACCTTCAATTGGTACAACAACCTGCTCATAATCGAATCGAAGCAGCCATAACCCGGGCTAACAAACAAGAATTGAGCGGGCATGGGTTGATATCCAAAGTGGGATTTGTGATCCGTGAAGATATTGAAGGTTTTCGCAGTGCTGATCGTATTCCTATCCATGTACGCATGCATGATATCCGGATCGATGGAATCGGTGGCCAGCGCTATCAATTGCCTGATGTATTTACAACCATTTATCTGAAGCTGAAACCTGAAGAATCAACTTTATCCGGAACAGATTTGATTGTTTATCCAAATCCATCTTCCGGGAGAATAACGATACACTTGAATGGACGAAGCAATGAAATGCTGGAGGGCAAATTATTCAATATGCAAGGACAGATACTTCGAACATTTACTAATTTGAATCCTAAACATCAGGATTTTGAATTATTCAACTTCGAGAGTGGATTATATGTTTTACAGGTCAAAACAAATAAAGGCATCATCAATAAAAAAATAGAAATACTCAAATAAGGATATAGTTCATTGTTTTAAAATGAAAGGCTTCCTAGGTAACGACAGTGGGAAGCCTTTTGCTTTTTTTAATTTATGGTCAGCAGAATACCTATGGAGTTATCCAGCAAAATTTTAGTTACTTTCTCAGTATATTGAGTCATAATATTCGGAAACATTAGAATAAGATATTTATGGATGAACTGCGCAATCTGAAAAATAAAATAGATGTTTATAATCAAGTTCTAACGAACACCAATAATTATCGCAAGACCTGGAGGGTCTCTCTCAAAAAAGAAATTATTCAACACCTGGAATTTATTATTAAAGAAACTGCTATAACTGCAAAAATTGAAGAGCGAGACAAGTTAGAAAACCTGGGTTCAATTATTATGAGTTTAGGTAATCAGGAAAGCGGTATTTATGAAAAAGTATCTGAAGATCTAAATAAACAATTACTCAAACAAAATGGTATCCTGGCTTATCAGCAGTTGTTTAACGGGAAGATTCAGGTGTTAATCATTTATCCTTTTATTGAAGGCCATGGTGAACCCAGGCCTCCCAAAATGCTAGGCATCTACCGACCTGAAGAAATAAAGTTTCCGTTCATTGTTAGACACTGTGAAGAATTTATCAAAGAGGTTACTTATTGGGAAGACTACGATGATGACGAGCCTTCGTCCATCGCTGCCCAGCAGATCGGGTTTAAAAGACAAGAATAAATTCAGGTTTCAAGGTGTCAAAAAATGATTAAGCGTTTAAAGGGTTAATTAGTAAAAAAAATAGCTTACAATCAAGACATTATGTCGGTCCTGCAGACCTCTGAGGTGTTCGATAATTTTATAAGTTCAGCATGTCGCTTTTCTCTCTTGTCTCGTTGTCTTTTGGTTACCAGATCTCCATTTCATTGAAATCTTATGTCGTGGGTTCACGCTATCAAAATGACAAATTGAAGCAAATGGCCTAAACTCCATTTAGGGAAATACACCTCCTAAACCTCTAAACCCATAAACTTCTTTACAGATGTATAACTTCATCGTAAGCAGCTGCTGCGGCTTCCATAACCGCCTCACTCATGGTAGGGTGGGGATGTACCGTTTTGATCACTTCGTGTCCAGTGATTTCAAGTTTTCTGGCTGCAACCACTTCCGCTATAATTTCAGTAACATTGGCTCCAATCATGTGAGCACCTAACCATTCTCCATATTTTGCATCAAAAATTACTTTTACAAATCCTTGACTGGCACCAGCTGCTTTTGCTTTTCCGGAAGCAGAAAACGGGAATTTTCCGATTTTTAGATCATACCCAGCTTCTTTGGCAGCAGCCTCTGTATATCCGACAGAAGCTACTTCTGGCTGACAATAAGTACATCCAGGAATATTATTATAGTCAAGTGGCTCTGGTCTTTTCCCTGATATAGCCTCCACACAAATAATGCCTTCAGAAGAGGCAACATGAGCAAGGGCCGGTCCGGCAATGACATCTCCAATAGCGTATATGCCGGCAACGTTCGTCATATAGTATTCATTAACATTTATCAAACCGGCTTTATCCAATTCAATTGCCAATGCTTCCAGACCCAAATCTTCTGTATTCGGTGATACACCTACTGCAGAGAGCACTATATCGCAGGATATAATTTCTTCATTGCCATCCTTACGTGATTTTGTCGTGACCTTACAACCGGTACCTGAAATATCCACATTTTCAACCGATGTATTAGCCATTACTTTAATACCAGCTTTCTTAAAACTTCGAGCAAGCTCCTTACTTATATCCGCATCTTCTCGGGGCACTAAACCTTGTTCTAAAAATTCTACTACAGTAACTTCCGTACCGATTGCATTATAGAAATAGGCAAATTCTACCCCAATTGCTCCGGCACCCACTACCACTAATTTTTTGGGTTGTTTCTTAAGGGTCATTGCCTCGCGGTATCCAATTATTTTTTTACCGTCAATAGGTAAATTAGGCAGTTGCTTAGCCCTTCCTCCTGTGGCGATAATAATGTGATCAGCTTCATAGCTTTCTGTAATGCCTTTGGCGTCAGTCACCTCCACTTTTTTACCCCGTGCAATTTTACCGTTTCCATTAAGTACCGTTATTTTATTCTTCTTCATTAAGAATTGTACTCCTTTACTCATACCACCAGCAACATCTCTACTCCTGCTTACCATTTTTTCAAATTCAGGCTTTGCCTCTTTTATGGTGATGCCATAATCTGCAGCGTGCTGCATATAGTCAAAGACTTGAGCACTTTTTAATAAAGCCTTCGTGGGAATGCACCCCCAGTTAAGACAAATACCACCCAATGATTCTCTTTCAACAATAGCCACATTATGACCTAATTGTGCAGCTCTGATTGCAGCTACATATCCACCAGGTCCACTACCTATAACAATGATATCGAAACGCATATACGACTAAATTTTTGTAATGTTTAAAGATTCACAAAGATATTATTGTTCTTGGAATCTGGCTCGATTCTCAAAAAAATCTCTTACATCAGCATAACCTCCTCTCAATACTTCCTTTCCAGATCGATTAATAAAATAAATGCCTGATTCATCAGCCACTCTGGCTACTCCTCCTTTGAAATCCCAAATTAATAAATACTTTGATCCGATGATTTCCGTTCCACTGGAGTCTAAAAATCCCCACATTGGTTTTTTATAATAGGCTGCGCGTCCTTCCGAATACTTATTAATTTGATCGTAGACTTCCTCTGTGAGCAGATTTCCTTGCATATCTGCCATGGTGAAACCATTGTCCAATTGTATCAGCCAAAGATCCTCTTCGGCATATATAGTTCTTTTTGCCGGAATGCTTGTAATTATTTTCCCTGTTTTATTGATCAACGACCAACCGGCTTCATTTTTTACCCAGGCTCGATCATTATAAAATGGTGTAGCTTGTATATACCCTTGATTATGTACTTTTTTCCCATTTAGGAATAGATGATGGTACACATTGTTTTGTTTTACCAGTATTCCCTCCATTTGGGCATCATATTGAACATAATCATATTTATTCGTTATGATCCAATTTCCTGCAGTGTCAATGAGTCCATATTTCTCATCTTTTTTAGCCACTGCTTTATATTTTGTAAAATCCGATGCAAAAGCGAAGGTGGGTGGTATGACCTGATTGTTTTGTTTATCGATATACCCGTAATAGGCACCCACCTTTATTCTTGCACGATTTGAGGAGAAATCATAGGCTTCTTCATGCTCAGGCGGGATTATCATTTGGTTTGCTATATCAATAAACCCAAGTCCTTTCTCAAATACCTTTACCCGAGCTAGCCCATTATTAAAAACCCAGATTCCTTGATAGTAAGGGTTTATGATCCAGGAACCTGCTGTATCAATCATACCCCATTTTCCTTCTAAATTTACCGCAGCAAGACCATGGTTAAAATTTCTTGCAGCATCAAATTTAGGAGCAATTATTACATGGCCATTAAGGTCTAGATAGCCCCATTTTTTACTATCCGAAGTGTAGTCTTCGAAATATATTTCTTCTTCACTTTGATCCGGTTCGGAAGTTTCTTGGTCTGACTTATCAGTCTGGCAACTCATCCAAACTAAAGAAATTAGTAAACAAGAGAAGGTTAAATATTTCATAAAGAGTTGCCGAATTGGAGCACAAAGTTGTTTAATTTGCTTGTTATTTACAAGGATAATAAAATTATATATGATTTGGCTTACAGCTTTGTTTGGCATACTCCTCACTCAAGATGGGTGGATTCAGTTGACCAGTACGGATGGGAATTTTTCTATTAATTGTCCGGGGCCAATGAAAGAACACATCATTGCTTCCCGTACTCTGATCGGTGAAATCAAGTATCATACTTTTTCTTTTGAGAAAATCGATTCTAATAGTAATACTTCAATTTTTATGGTTAGTTATTATGACTACCCTGTTGATTTTGCACTGGAAGATTCGGTTGATTTAAAGGAAGCTCTATATCAGGCATCAATTGAGGAGGCAACTCAATCAATCTCAGGTGAATTGATTTATGCTCAAGACGATTTTAGTTATTCAAAGTTTGGCAAAATATGGCGAATTAATTTTAAGAAAGGCGCTGCCTATGTTAAAACGAAAGCGTTTTTCGATCAAAATAGGTTTTACAGTATTCAGATAGTTACCACGCAAAGTAATATAAGTGCCATGGAAGAATCAAAGTTTTTTAAATCATTTAAGCTACTGAGATCCTAGTAATCGGTAGAAAATATGATTTTGGTTAGCTTAGGATCTTTAATTGATTAGAAAAGAATAAAGTCTTGTCAGTTAAATAGAAAAATAAATATGGAACTTTGGAACTGAGGCCAGGGACAGGGGTAAAAGCGATGGTTAATATGGAGTCTATAAAACAGAAAAACAGGACTGATTGCTCAACCCTGTTTTCCTTTTTTTGTGTCTTTTCATCCCCAGTTGGTTTGCGATTTAACCTTTTGCAAGACCAAACCTCAGCTCGAGAGAAAATTCACAGTAGTCGACCAACGGCAACTTGCGCTACCTTTAGCTTCCTACACCCCATCCAAAATGCTTGCGCATCTTATCCGGGATAATAAAATTTGCCACCTGAATTTACCATTTATTCTATGCGAGATAGTTAAATTATTATCCAACCACCAGCTGTAATTTACCTCTTTCGAGGTGCAATTCGAAAAACAGTCTAGCTTCTCAGAATATTAGGTAAATATTTCAAACAACAAAATCTTATTAGGCTTCGATTGCAATACGAATATATAATATTGCTGAACCAATAGCAAGCAAAATATATAAAAAATATCATATATGATTTATCTATATGTAATTATAGTTGTGTATCAATTCATATAATCAAAAGAAATATGTGTTTAGGATGGAAGAAAAGAGCCTCAATGAATCTGATTTAAGACTGAATCAAAAATAACTTCAAATTGACAAGATGCTTTCAGAGGATTCTGGTACTTTTGTCCTGGAATTTTATAAGTTTTGAAGGGGCTCAATCTGCAGTAAAGCATTAAATAAAAAAGCAGGGAAATGTAGGGTCTTTACCGGAAAGAAATTCTATGATTGAATTGGCTACTAAATTATTGAAATGAAAAAGATATGTGTCTTTCCAGGATCTTTTGATCCAATTACCATTGGACATGTTGATCTCGTGCACCGGGCCATACCTTTGTTTGATAAAATTATTGTAGCAGTAGGGATTAATGAACAAAAAAAGGCGCTTTATGATTTAGATACTCGACTTAGATGGTTAGAAAAAGTATTTGAACAAGACAGTCAGGTCGAAATTGGATTTTTCGAAGGATTAACTGCTCATTATTGCAAAGAACTGCGAGCGCGTTATTTATTAAGAGGTTTGCGTAATGCTTCAGATTTTGATTATGAAAAAACCATCTCTCAGCTCAATAATATTGTGGGAGAATCACTTGAAACTGTATTTTTGATTAGCAAACCTGAGTTTTCCCACATTAGTTCTACCATCGTAAGGGAAATCATCAAGGGGCATGGTGATGCATCTCCTTTTTTACCAAGCCAGATTAAGATTAAACCATAAAAAATAATTTATCTATGCCAAACTCCATTTATAAGATACCGAAGGCTATAAACGAACCGATCTTATCTTATGCACCAAATAGTCCGGAGCGAAAAAGTTTGAAAGCACAGCTCACCAGGATGAAGTCACAGCGGATTGATATTCCTATGACCATCGGTGGTAAGAAAGTATATACGGATGAAAAAAGGTCGATTCACCCTCCACATGAACTCGCCCATACGCTGGGCACGCATAGTGTCGGTCATAAAACACATGTAAAACAAGCGATCGATGCAGCCCTTGAAGCTAAATCTAGGTGGGAAATTATGCCCTGGGAGGAACGAGCAGCTATTTTTTTAAGAGCTGCAGATCTCTTAGCTGGTCCATTTCGGGATAAAATGAATGCGGCAACTATGCTGTGTCAGTCAAAAAATGCTTACCAGGCAGAGATTGACTGTGTCTGTGAATTGGTGGATTTCTTTAGATTCAATGCGGAGTACATGGAACAGATGTATGCTCAACAACCCAATTCGCCTAGAAATAATTGGAACCATCTTGAATACCGCGCACTGGAGGGATTTGTGTTCGCACTCACTCCATTTAACTTCACATCGATCGCAGGAAATTTACCAGCGGCTCCTGCATTAATGGGTAATACCGTGGTATGGAAGCCAGCGGAAAGTCAGATCTATTCCGCAGCAGTCATAATGGAAATTTATGAAGCTGCCGGACTTCCGCCGGGTGTAATTAATTTAGTATTCGTTAGTGGACCTGAAGCAGGGGAAGAGATTTTCAGTCATCCGGAATTTGCTGGCCTTCATTTTACCGGATCTACGGGTGTGTTTCAGCATTTGTGGAAGACTATAGGGAATAATATTGCCATGTATAAATCCTATCCCCGAATTGTTGGAGAGACTGGAGGTAAAGATTTTGTCATAGCCCATGCTTCTGCTGATCCGATACAAGTGGCTACAGCTTTATCCCGAGGAGCATTTGAATTCCAAGGTCAAAAATGTTCTGCAGCTTCCCGTGCGTATATTCCAGCAAGCATCTGGCCTGATGTGAAAAGTCGATTACAAGAAGATTTAGCGTCTTTCAAAATGGGATCGCCAGAAGATTTTTCTAACTTTATAAATGCCGTAATAGATGAAAAAGCTTTTGATAAAATTGCTGCATACATCGATAATGCCCAAGCTTCGGATGATGCGACCGTTGTGATAGGAGGAAACCATGACAAAAATAAAGGCTATTTTATTGAACCAACCGTCATCCACGTTGAGGATCCCAAATACATTACGATGTGCGAAGAAATTTTTGGTCCGGTACTTACTATTTATGTGTATGAAGATGATGAATTTGAAAGTACCTTAACCTTACTAGATAGTACCTCCCCTTATGCACTTACTGGAGCTGTTTTTGCGAACGAGCGGAGTGCGGTTATTATGGCTACTGAGAAATTAAGGCATGCAGCTGGGAATTTTTATATTAACGATAAGCCAACAGGCGCTGTGGTAGGGCAACAACCATTTGGAGGTGGCAGAGCTTCTGGTACTAATGACAAAGCAGGATCGATTCTTAATCTTTATAGATGGGTGTCTCCTCGAACTATTAAGGAAAATTTTGTTCCACCATCAAATTATCGTTATCCTTTTTTGGGTTAAACTGAATGCCCATAGGGTTATCTAAATCACTATGGGCATTTATGCTTATCCTAACAATTTTATTATTGATTTTTCCGAATGATCACATCTCCATGATGGGTTGTAAACATATGCTCTTCTCCACCATTCCCTATTTCTCCCACGATCCACCCAGCTAATTTAATTTCGTGCTTTCCATGTTGAGTTTTGTTCTTTTCAGGATTCGAAGACTTTAAATCCATTTCAAAATCCGTGAAGACTTCTCCACGGACAGTTTTAATTTTAGTGGTACCACTGAAATTAGCTGGGAAACTGACTTCTATGTCCCCGTGATAGGTACTAAATGCCATTGGCTTATCATTCATAACAGAATTTAAAGTCGCTAGAATGGTTCCATGGTGGGTGCCAGCTATCACGGTTCCTCCAATATCGTGCAATTCTATGCTTCCATGGTGACTTTGAACTTCCATTTCTCCATTAACACCTTTCACGTGAATATCACTATTGTGGTGTGAACCTAAAACCATTGAGAAATTCTTCGGTACTTTTACCCGAAAATCTGTTCTTCGGTTGGTTCCGTGTATTTCTACGGTATTTTCATATTCAGTAATATCCACATCAATTGCATTATTGGGAATTCGTTTTAGAGTACCACGAGAATTGTCTCTTTGAATATCTTTATCAGTATCTCCGCTAATTTCTATTTCTACTTCCTGACCATTATAGCCTTCAACCTTTATGCTACCATTATGGATCATTATTTCTAGTTTGCCAGGTTGTCCAGGACTACTTAGCGGGACAGTTATGGTCTCTTGTTGTTGAGCTAAGCACATTACGGTAATAAAATTAATGATGACAAAAAAAGTATTTTTTGTGTTCATGATTGCTCATTTTTCATTTTAGTTATTTAATAG
>JAHEJC010000496.1 GCA_024639065.1 Lewinellaceae bacterium
AATGTCATAGGAGATATCTTTTACATATTGCTGTAGATTGGCAGCCTTAGAAGTATACACTGAAAAGTGTTCACAAATCCGTTGTTTAATATTTTTGCTTTTGCCCACATATATTACATCACCATACTGGTCATGTAGATAATAAACACCACATGATTCAGGCAAACTATGCAACCGTTCCAGGGTAATGGTGTCGGGTAGTCTGGTCTCTTTAACCCCCAGATTAACATAATGATGGATATGGCCTTGTGTCGCTTCCAATTGCAGTAAATTGCTGAGGACCTTTGCGGTTCCCAATGCATCGTCTAGGGCGCGATGACGACGCTCGATATTTATGCCAAAGTGATTGACCAGACTATCCAAATTGTGCCTTTTTAACTGAGGTAAGAGGGTACGGCTCAATCGAGCGGTACACAATTGTTTTCTGGAAAAAGTATAACCCAGGCGATCGTATTCCTTTCGGAGAAATCCATAATCAAAACGCACATTCTGAGCTACAAAAATGCGGCCTTCGGTCATTTCCACAATTTGCTTGGCAATTTCGTAGAACTTAGGAGCTTCTTGAACCATATCATCCGTGATACCCGTAATTCGTACGATATTATAAGGAATCGATCTTTCAGGATAAATCAATGTTTCATACTGATCAATAATCTGATCACCATCCATTAATACGACACCTACCTCGGTGATGCGGTCTCTTTTGACCATTCCACCCGTGGTTTCTATATCAACTACAGCAAACTTTTTAATCATTAAAAAACGTTAATTATAGGTGAACAAAGATATCCTTACTGACTGGAAATTCCTATCCTTGAAAAAAATTAAATAAACATATTACAAATTATCTATATTTGAAGAACCTTGATCTGATTATTTATGAAAAAAGTAATTTATCTTCTACCCTTATTAGTGCTTGTCCTTTTAGTGAGTGACTCTTGTGACTTTGGGGATCAGGCGAATAAATTTGCGACGGATAGTTTTTCAGCCAGTCAACCAAGTATCCAAGTACAAGAATCAAAGGTCATCTGCGGAGCAGACCGATTGAGTTATTTTGTGCCCAAATTGACTGGTAAAAAAGTTGGCCTGGTGGCTAATCAATCTTCCCGCGTACAGGACAAACATTTGCTGGATTCTCTATTAGAACTTGAGGTGAATGTAAAACGGATCTTTTCCCCCGAACATGGTTTTAGGGGTGACGCTGATGCAGGTGCAAAGATCGATGATCAAATTGATAGTAAGACGGGATTGCCTTTGATCTCTCTTTATGGAGATAAGCGTAGACCACGGCAAGAAGATCTGCAAGATCTCGATATAATCATCTTTGATATTCAAGATGTCGGCGTACGTTTTTACACCTTCTTGTCTACCTTGCATTATGTCATGGATGCTTGTGCAGAGTACCATGTGGAATTGATATTGTTGGATCGACCTAATCCCAATGGGCACTACGTGGACGGGCCTATGCGAAGAGAGGGTTATCAATCATTCGTTGGCATGCATCCTGTTCCAGTTGTTTATGGTATGACTATAGGAGAGTATGCTCACATGATCAATGGTGAAGGTTGGCTGGCGAATGGGCGAAACTGTCAGTTGGAAGTGGTTGAACTTAAGAACTACGGACACAAAACCACCTATAGATTGCCCATAAAGCCATCTCCAAACTTGCCCACCCTCAAAGCCGTCATGCTCTATCCTTCTCTTTGTTTTTTTGAACCGACCATACTTAGTATTGGCAGAGGTACTCAAAAACAATTTCAAGTAATTGGGCACCCTGATTGGGTGGGACATAACTTTGAGTTTACACCCGTGCCAACACCTGGTGCTATGAAGCCCAAACTTCAAGGTCAGCTATGTAAAGGTATGGACCTGACGACCCTCTCAGAGTCAACAATTAAGTCTTGGGGAGCAATCAACCTGGATTATATAGTATCGGCCTATGCGGACCTAAAAGACCAACATGATTTCTTTACTAGTCCTTCTTTTTTTGATAAACTAGCTGGATCCGATGAGCTCCGAAAACAACTAGTAGATGGAATGTCGGCAAGGGAGGTTGTGGCCAGTTGGCAGGAGGATTTGGAAGCTTTCAAGACTGTAAGAAAGAAATATTTGCTTTATGAATAGACAGGTTTTGATAAAAAAGATGAGCATTTTTTAGGTGATTTTAATAAATTGAACTGGTAAATAGTAGTATTGGAAGATCGATTTAAAAGGATACTAATTATCGGTTGTGGCGGATCCGGTAAATCGAAGTTAGCTGAACAATTACACCAAAAGCTTAACCTGTCCATCATTCACTTAGATCAGCATTACTGGAAACCCAATTGGGTTGAATCCCAAAAAGGTGATTGGGAACTCACTGTCAACCGACTTATTCAGGCCCCTGAATGGATTATGGATGGTAATTACGGCGGAACTATGGATCTTAGAATCGAGCGAGCAGACACCATTATTTTCCTTTATTTCCCCACGATAACCTGCATCTATAGAGTCGTGAAAAGAACGATCAAATACTGGGGTAAGACCAGGCCAAGCATGCCCCGGGACTGCCCTGAGCGCTTGAACTTAGAATTTTTACACTATGTGCAACTATACAATCGAACCCGCGCATCAAGTATACTGGACAAGCTAAAGAAAATAGAAAAGGAAAAAAACATTTTCATTTTAAGGAACGATAAAGATGTGAAAAACTTTCTGATCAAAACTTAAGCTACCTCTCGAATAATTTGATTTTTTATACTCCATGATCTGCCTAATTTTTGATTGGTCTATTAAATTATCGCATAGTTTCAACTGAAAAAGTCGTCTTTTGATTTTAAATAGTTGTTGGTTAAGTTAGAATGTAGTTATCAAATTATATCCTGGTTATTTAAATTTACTTAGTAATTAACAATTCTTTATCAGTGAGGTTACTCATTCCATTTGCATAGCTGTTTTATAAAAGCTATTTTTATTCAAATTTTGTGCAATCAGAAAAATATCTAAAATATTTCTCTTCCTATCCGGGCTCCTAATTGTCCTGCACAATCTCACACCCCACTTTCATAAAATTTCAACTCCGCAATCCACTGAGATCGGTGAATCGCAAGAAGACCAATCTTTAATAGATTGGTTGACTAATTTATTTGAAGTGGACTACGGGGAAGGGCATATGGAATGTTATTCGGAAAGGTTGGTTCCAGTTCAATTTAATCAATGTATTGACGACCTAATTCCAGTTTTTAACCTGACCAGGGTTGAGCAACTATCCATTCCTTCAATTCCTTACGCTTATCCAGACGAATATTTTCATCCGCTTAAGATTCCTAAAGACCGGTCTCTTCCGGTCAATGCTTTAAGAGGTCCCCCTTATCCTGATTTTGTAATTATCTAATGTCGTTCTGACAAAAGTTGCTCAAATTCTTCTTGAATCTACGAGAGGAGTATTTCTTGATTTTTAAAAGATGTAGCATGTTTGATTTAATTATCAAATTCTCTTTAAATAATAAAATATTGGTGTTGTTTGGCGTCTTGGCACTGATTGTTGCCGGAATTTATTCACTGACCCAAATTCCGATTGATGCGGTACCGGATATTACAAACAATCAGGTTCAAATTGTGAGTTCAGCGCCTACATTGGCTCCTCAGGAAGTAGAAAATTTGATTACTTACCCGATCGAATCGGCGATGACCAATATCCCTGGTGTCATTGAAGTAAGGTCGATTTCACGTTATGGTATGTCGGTAATTACCATTGTGTTTGAGGAGAAAGTTGAAAATATGTTAGCGCGACAGTTCGTCCAGGAACAGCTGGATATTGCTAAATCGAGCTTACCGGAAGAGATGGATGAGCCGGAATTGATGCCCATCACCACTGGATTGGGAGAAATTTATCAATATGTGCTCACGGTAGATAAAGAACATGCACATCGCTATGATCCCATAGAACTAAGGACCATCCAGGACTGGATTATTAAACGTCAACTAAATGGAACCGTGGGCATTATTGAGGTAAGTAGTTTTGGAGGGTTTCTCAAACAGTTTGAAGTAGCCCTGGACCCACATCTCCTAAAATCATTTGATTTGACTATTCCGGAGGTAATCGAGTCATTGGAGCGCAGTAATCAAAATAGTGGTGGGAGCTATATAGAAAAAGGTCCAAATTCATTTTATATCCGTACAATCGGTCGGGTTGAGGATGTAAACGGCATCGAGGACATATGGGTGAAAAATATTAGGGGCGTTCCCGTTAAGATAGGCGACTTAGGTCATGTAGGCATTGGCCATGCCAAACGTTATGGAGCGATGACCATGGATGGGGAAGGAGAAGTTGTTGGTGGTATTACTTTAATGCTCAAAGGCGCTAATTCATCCGAAGCTTTAGTTAATGTCCAAAATCGAATCGAAAAGATTAAGGAGTCATTGCCCGAAGGAGTGAGTATATATCCTTACCTGGATAGGTCCAAATTGATCAACA
>JAHEJC010000117.1:0-3212 GCA_024639065.1 Lewinellaceae bacterium
CTGTATATACTTTCAATGGGACCATCGATCTGCACGCAAGCGGCTAATTTTTTATCGATTAATTCATTCGCTATCGACTTAGCGGTCTCTTGATCTGGAGTGGTGGTATAAATAATTGACATTTTTTGCATAGAATTTAAGGTTAGTTAGGAGATTATTTAGATTGAGCTGCCTCATAAGAGGCCGCAAAAATTGTAGGTAATAGACATTACATGCATGGCCAAATGCATGAACTTACTTCCAAAAACAACTATCAATAGCTAATTACTCGTTCCATTTATTCTGGAACCAGTCGATAAATGGATCCAGTGGGTGATTCTACACCTACATAAATATATCCATCATTTCCCATTTCTACCACTCTCAATCTTCCAATTTTTTTGAGTAAAAGTTCTTGTCCAATGACCTGATTGCCATTCATTTTAGTTCGATGCAAGTATTGATATTTAAGCGAACCGGAAAGGATGTCACCATTCCAACCAGGGTACTTATCGCCTTTAACAAAGGTCATTCCGCATACGCCGATAGCCGGCACCCAATAATGGTCGGGTTGGAGCATGCCAGGTTTATGGGTTTCATTGGTGAAAGTAGTTCCATTATAGTTTATACCATAGGAAATTATGGGCCAGCCATAGTTTTTACCTTTGATAATTCGATTGATTTCATCACCACCTCTGGGGCCATGTTCATTATCCCAGATTTCACCGGTCTCGGGGTGCAAAGCTAATCCCTGGGGATTGCGATGACCATAAGAGTAAATGGTGGCAAATTCAGGCGCTTCCTTTACAAATGGGTTATCCGATGGGATAGATCCATCATCAAGAATACGATGAACTTTACCACAATGGTTATCCAGATTTTGTGGATTTTGATCTCTATTTCCACGATCACCAACAGTAAAGTAGAGGTATCCATGCTCATCAAATTCAAGTCTGCTTCCATAGTGATGAGCACGGCTGGAATAAGGTAAGGCTACAAACAGTTCTTCTATTTGAACCAGTTTGTTACCTTCTATTTTGGCCCGATGAATAGCGGTGGTGGATTCATTTTTACTTCCTGGCTGGAATTTACTAAACGAATAATAAAGCCATCCATTTTCAGCATAATTTGGATGTAATTCCAGATCCATCAGTCCTCCCTGGCTTTGGTCCCTTACCATGGGCGTTCCTTCTAGGATGATTTTTTGGTCATTTTTCCAATGAATCAGTTCACCAGATTTCTCAGCAATTAACAAGCTGCCATCCGGAAGAAACTCGATGCCCCAAGGAATAGTCAGTCCGTCCACTATTTTTTCTAATCGAAAGGGCTGATCTTCAGAAACCGTTAGTTCTTCTTGAGAAGGTTGTTTTTGGAAATGGAATTGTTCGACATGCTGAATTCCATTCAGTATATAGTCTGCTAGATTTTCTACTTCCTGATCACTGAAAGTCACATCAAATGCCGGCATACCATCATCTTCGTAACCAACTTCAATTCCTTTGATTAAATCTTCTTTTTCTTTCCCATATTTCCATCTTTGGTCTACAAAAGCTTCCAACTTTACTCCGTGACAACCTCCGCAAAAGGTTTGGTAATTGACTGCAGGATCATGACTCACCTCTACTGTTACTGAAGTTTCAACTTCCGGTTGACTTTTGACACCGCCTACAAGGCCCATAAATCCAATTAATATAAACCCGACTTTATAGATTGACATTCGAAAATTTTTTGATAAGAATTAAAGATACACCATACAAACTTATTAAGCCAAGGATTGTTACTTTTATGATCGATAAAAAAACAATGATGGCTTCAATTGCAATAGATAAACTTGATTTAAAATGGACTGGTCCTGAGGAAAAACAGATTTTAGCAAAAGTTTCGAATCGTGAAAGAATTTCAGACGATGATTGCGTTTATTTGTATGAATCTTCCTCTTTGGGATTTGTAGGATCTTTAGCCAATCACATTCGTGAGCAAAAGCACCAGGATTACACCTACTTCAATCGGAATTTTCATTTAGAGCCCACGAATGTATGCATTTATACTTGTTCCTTTTGTTCATATTCTCGTCTGATCAAGAAACGAAGTGAAGGATGGGAATATAGTATGGATGATATGATGGACATTATAAAGTCTTATGATAATCAACCTGTTACCGAAGTGCATATCGTAGGAGGTGTATTACCCCAATATGATCTGGATTTTTATACTACACTATTTAGGAGAATAAAGGCACACCGACCATCCATTCATATTAAGGCGTTGACACCGGTTGAGTATCATTACATATTTAAAAAAGCCAAGATTAGCTATGAGGAGGGGATGAAAGCAATAAAAGATGCTGGAGTAGACTCGATGCCTGGTGGAGGTGCTGAAATATTTCATCCGGAAATTAGGGATCAAATCGCCAAAGATAAGTGCAATGCAGATCAGTGGTTAGATATTCATCGTATATGGCACGAAATAGGCATGCGTTCTAATGCAACTATGCTTTATGGGCATATAGAATCCTATCTACACCGGATAGATCATATGCGACGACTCAGAGAACTGCAGGACCATACCGGAGGTTTTCAGACGTTTATTCCGCTTAAGTTCAGAAATAAGGATAACGAAATGTCGCATGTGTCAGAATCAACCATTGTTGAAGACTTGAAGAATTACGCGATAGCCAGAATATATCTTGACAATTTTGATCATATAAAAGCTTATTGGCCGATGATAGGCCGCACGACTGCTCAATTATCTCTTTCTTTTGGCGTAGATGATCTGGATGGAACGATTGATGATACCACCAAAATTTATTCTATGGCCGGGGCAGAAGAGAAAAATCCGGCGCTTTCTACCAAAGAATTGGCTTTATTGATACAGCGTGTTGGTCGAAAACCGATTGAGCGGGACACATTGTATAATTTAGTAAAAGATTATTCCAATGTTCAATTTGAAGATGATTTCAAAGGATATGTTTCATTACCTGTAGCCAACTGATAAAGATGAAGGAAGTTTATATTATTCGACATGGCGAAACCCAGTATAATTTGGATAGACGAATACAAGGTCAAGGAATTGATGCCCCTATCAATCAAACCGGACAGATTCAGGCCAAAGCGTTTTTTGAATCGTACAAACACATCCCTTTTGAAATCGCTTATTACTCCAGTTTGCAAAGAACTTATCAGACGATTGAGCCATTTCTCGCCCAAGGACTTAAATCGTACGTCTGTCCGGAA
>JAHEJC010000117.1:3222-16558 GCA_024639065.1 Lewinellaceae bacterium
TTGAATGAAATTAGTTGGGGAGATTGGGAAGGGAAGTACTATGATCCTAAAATTTCCGCGACATATAAAACGATGTTGAAAGAATGGAGCGAAGGAAATATGGATTATAAAATTAAGAATGGTGAAAGCGCCCGAGAACTTTCTGAAAGATTAAGTTCTTTTTGGAATCGCCTATTAGCAAGTAATGAAAAGACCATTTTGATATGTTCTCATGGTCGTGCTATGCGATGTCTGATGACTGTTATATTTGATGAGCAAGTGCAAGATATGGAGAAGTATAACCACGACAACACCGGATTGTTTAAAATTCAAATAAGCGATTTTATCCCAGGAATGGTATTAGAAAATGATACGACACATTTAGCAAAAGTGCAAGTATGAAAAAGATTAATGTCGTAACGGTAAACTATCTGAATACAAAGCCTTTTTTAGAAGGCCTAAGGCGTTCCTCAATAATTGAGTCAATAAAACTCGATATTGCTCACCCTGCGCGTTGTGCAGATGCCATGTCATCTGATGAAGGAGAAATTGGGCTAGTACCTGTGGCGGCTTTGAATCATTTAAATAATTATGAGATCGTTTCGGATTATTGCCTGGGGTGTGATGGCCCGGTGTCTAGTGTATGCATTTTTTCAGAAATTCCATTAAACGAATGTGATACTTTGCTGCTAGATTATCAGTCCAGAACATCCGCTGCACTTACCCGTTATTTTCAAAATAATTATTGGAATTACAACCTAAACTTTATAGATGCAGATATAGGATATGAGTCACAGATTAAAGCTAAAACAGCTGGTTTAGTAATAGGGGATCGTTGTTTTTCTCTTAAAGATAGATTTACATATGTCGTAGATCTCGGAGAAGTTTGGAAAATGAAGGAAAACCTGCCATTCGTTTTTGCGGTATGGGTAAGTAAGATTGAATTAGATGCTTCCTTTAAAATTGCATTCAATCAGGCACTGGCTGATGGAGTTAATAATTTGCAATGGTCTGCACCTTTAAAATCCCCCTCATACGACTACTTGAAAAACTATATTTCTTTCCCCTTCGACGAATCTAAACGAAAAGCTTTCAATATTTTTATGCAATACTTAAAGCAAGAGGTCGTAGGAGTTTGACCTGATTGTACTTAATTTTAATTTTAAATTAAGTCCTTAATACCCCCGTCCATACAGACTTAATTTCCTGCCGCAACTTTAAGATTTTTTCCTATTAAAAGAGCCACAATACAGATGCTTACAGATATGTAGCCTACCCAATTATATCCTGTTAAAAACCCGGTTGAAGATTCTGTGACCAGTAGACCAGACACAAAAGCTGCCAAGGCAATGGAAAGTTGTTGCAGTGCTGATTTTAAGCTCATGAAACTTCCACGTGTCTCAGGACCTACTGATGCAGTTATCATTGCTTGCGGGGCTATCATTCGACCACTACCTAATATAAAAAACAAGGAAGTGACAACCAACGCTACGGGAATAGCCACTGGGGGTAAATGGGTAATCAAAACAACTGGAATGAAAGAAGCAAGCATGATGCTAAAAAATACTTTTTTTGCTCCATAGACATCGGTGATGCGGCCTATGAATGGTGCTGAGAAAACGGTCAGCGTGCCTCCCACCAGATATATCCAAGTAATTTGTGATTGTGTGAATCCAACATTTCGGGTCATGTACGGAGCAATGAATGGTATAATGATAAAATGCCCAAAAACTAAGATCATGCTGAGCAATAAGGCATTGGTCTGATTGGTGTCTTTTCTTACCAGAGCTAATATTGTGAAGATGTTTTTTGATGGTTTGATTGTAGAAAGATGTCCAACCATAGGTGGGAATTTTAAACGCAGCACTATCCAAATAATTAAACCTAAGCCGGCAATAAAAAAGAAAGGTACTCTCCAGGATATTTGATCAGCTAGAAAAAGAGCTAACGGAACGCCCATAGCTGCAGCTGCTGAAAATGCGGCAGTTAAAATACCCATCGCTTGTCCCCGACGCACAAATGGAAATACATCACTGACTGCCGATAGCGCTAAAGCTCCAATCATGCCTCCAAACAAACCGGTGATAAATCGGACACTTAATAATAAAGCATACGAATTAGAAAATCCGCAAAGGAATGTGCCCACTATAAAGCCTCCATAAATAAGGATTAAAGCTTTCTTGCGGTCAAATCGGTCCAAGTATATAGTTCCAATGATACTCGAAATAAATGCCCCAATAGCATACGATGAAACCAGCAAACTGAATTGTCCTGGAGAAATATCAAATAAATTCATGAAAATGTCTCCGAGTGGCATCATAATCATACTATCCAATATATTCGTAAAATTGACACAAGCCAAGGTGTATAAGATTATTTTTTCTTCCTTCGACATATTTTTGTCAGCAGACTATGGTGCATTAAAGGTTAATCCAGAATCATATATTCGTGAGACTCTTTAATTTCCCTCAATTAATTTTTTACATATCCAACGTGGTGGACTTAAATAAACAAGTTAATAAACACCTCATGATAACTTATGTTTAATATGGCATAATACCCGATTCAATGATAATATTCTTATGTATTGGTTTTTTGGAAAAGTTTATTATTGCTTTCAGTAAAAAGAATTATAATGAATAAATAGGAATACTATTTGCAATTCATCCAGATGATTGTTTAGATTTATGTTCGAAGACAGATTAATAGCAAAATGAAAACTTAAAATATGGATTGGTATTTCAAAGTTTTAAGCCAGTACGCTGATTTTGAAGGTAGAGCTCGACGCAAGGAATATTGGATGTTTACCCTATTCCATATGATAGCCATCATGTTATTGTATGGAATCATAGGGATTGGATTCGGATCTGAAAGTTCTATGCTTTCTGTGATAGGATCTGTTTTGGTCGCTATCTATGTATTAGGAACTTTAATACCAAGCCTTGCCGTCATGGTTCGTAGACTTCATGATATTGGAAAAAGCGGATGGTATTATTTTATTTCCTTTATACCCATTGTAGGGTCCATCTTATTAATTGTTTGGTTTTGTACGGACAGTCAGCCGGGCGACAATCAATATGGACCTAATCCAAAAGACGAAGACATGGATATATCCGATCATTTGATCGATGATGAAATGGTCTAGCTTCAAATGATTAATACATAAAATTCTTCCTGATCGATTGCTGAGTTATAGTAAGCCCCTAATCAGTAATTAGTTTAATGAAATGGCCGGTAACGTTTCCGCACCCAGGTGAAAGAATAATTCTTTGAATTGGAATGGCATAATGCGGCTAAGTGGCATCTCATAGATTTGTTTTTTAAGCTCAGCTTCGTCATTAACTTCAAAAATGACATATAATCGATCCATATTCTTGGTAAGTGCATAAGACATAATAATTCCGTTTGCGATTAAACGGTCTACGGCTTCACGTTGTTTTGGAATCGCTTTCAGCATTTTTTCGGTAAGGGTAGGGACGCTGAATGTAACTAGATATTGCATATTTTATTTTGTACAACTTTATAATAATTAACAGAATGCCCGTTGAAATGGTTTTATCCTGATGGCTTTGTTGGTCAAATTATGATTCCTTTAACTAATTACTAGTCACCAGATCCAAAGATATTTATGCTTTAGGGTTTATCTAAATATGAAATTTTTTTCATTTTAATTAATAATTAAGTCTATATGTAAAGATTTACTAATCTGTAATTTATGTATTCTATTAATATTAAAATGACATAATACGCCTAAAATATATTGATTTCCTATAATATGGCCTGTTTTTTGGACAGTTAATTAATTGAGCTGACTAGAGACTACCGCATTAAACCAAAATTGGTGCATGAAAATATTGCTACTATTTATATGTGTCTGCCATGTCTTAATGCTTTCCGGACAAGCAATTGAGGTGGTAAATACTTCTTCTACCTTTGACAAGATTAAACATAATCTTGAACAAATAACCCAGAAGTATATTGACAAGTCCCTTTTAATGCAGGAATATCCAGGGGATCTGGAAATCCTGGAGTCCATATACAAACCATCTGTCGAAACTTCCAAGTATAAGCAGACCTTTCTCGATTTTCGACAAGCTGACATAGCGTATAATAAATCAACCGCTGGATTATCTTTAACCGGTGGCTATTTACACAATGTAAAGGGATCTATATTAGAAGAAGATGGATTCTTCTATCTCAATCGCTGGCAAGCAGGTCTAAATTGGGATATTTTGAAAGGCGGGCTGTTAAATGAAAAATCTTCCAATCAAATCAACCAAGTTCAATATGAGATTGATAGTCTTCAATTGACTCAAGATATTAACCTTAGATTGTATGGAAGTGTCTTTGATTATATTATCTATTTGTTCAATGGTCAAAAAATCCAATTGGTCCAGAGGCACCAGCACTTATTGGATAAAGAACTGGAAGTCGCTTATCAGCTTTACTATCAAAAATATATTCATTGGGAAGAGGTTTTGACATTAATGTCAAAAAAGGCGGAAGTGGATGTGGCACTAAAAAACTACATAAACTACAACAAAAAAGTGGAGTTGCCATTTTCGTTTGATGCGACTTTGTTAAACAGATTGCCCTTAGTGAGAATTGATTATGAACATATGAAATCCATTCGGTGCGATACGCTTCTACAAGAAAAAATTACTGAGCTGGCCGTTAAAAAAGATCGGCTGGAAAACAACTGGAAATTTAAGCCAAATCTTTCCACTTATGTAAGGTATAACCGATATCAAAATCCAAGTAATGAAATAAATCAACGGGATTTCATAGCAGGTGGTATCCAATTTCAAATTCCCATAGTCTCAAGAAAAAAAGATTTCATTAATCGAATTGATGCAAAAGAACAATGGCTCAAATTAAAAAACCAAACTTTTTATGCCACCGTCCGGAATGAATTGTTAAACCATTACTATGAATATGAATATATGCACGGGGCATTTATAGATTTTTATCACAAGAAATTAATGGCTATAAACCAGATCAATCGAGAACTTTCTAAAAAACAATTACAGGATCCGGGCTACAGTCCATTAGAAATTACAAAACACCTGGACAATCTGTACCAACTGGATTTAGAGATATTAGATCAACAACAACGCATGTATCTCAAACTATTAAAAATTCTGCAGTTTGTTTCTACAGAGCAATGGCCATCAATTTTATATGCAGAAGATATTACCCATCTATTCACTTCTTATCATGAAACACACAAAATGAGGATTGAGCCTGTCTCATTTAAAGAATATTCGATCGATTTTATTCTGGCTTATCTTCAAAAAAATAGCATTCAGAATGCCATTGTCCCTTTAGATTCTTATAACCGGCATGTCAAAAATTATCAAGAATGTGAGTGGAGTATTTTATTGGATGCAGAATCTATAATAAGTCAAGAGGTTCCTTTAAAAGAGCTTGATGCATCTATATCATCAGTTTATTTGGATATAAATCCACTGAATTTTAAAGATTTCGAATCAAACAAATCTACTTATCAGGAGTTGTACCTGGAATTAGCTAAAAACCTTTCAGGCAAACATAAGATAGAAATCTCCCTGCCATTATTATTGGATGAAACGTATGTTAAGATATTGGCTAAAATCAATAATCAGATTACGCTTAAATTCTCTGAAAATAATGATCCGGAAAAAATTATTACACTAATCAATAACCTTGGACTTGATCCTGATATTGATGTTCAATTAGAACTTGGATGCGATGCATTTTTAGATCGTTTCCAAATGGAAGAATTTATTCAATTAATAAAAGAAAGTACAAATGTTAAATCAATTGTAATTCATGATTTCGAACGGTTATTAACCCTAGAATCCAATACTATCCAATTGTATGAAAAGCAAAGATTTTGATCGTAAACCGAGTTCTTTAAGAGTACTTGAAGAATTTAAGCCTAAACGAAAAGGATTCAATTGGGATCGCACGATCTATTTGAGCGTATTGATCCTTGGGTTCGGTTATTTATGCTTTTCCTTGTTTCAGAAACATTTTGTGATCACAGGCGAAGGACAGGTATTATTTAAAAAATTGGATATCCAATTTACCGATGATGTTGAGATTATTCATATCCTTAAAAAGGAAGGGGATGAAGTTGTAGAAGGAGATAGCCTGTTTTATTACTTAAACGAAAAAGCGAAAGTCAAAGTAAACACGAAGAAGAGAGAAGTGGTTACCGAAAAAGATTCGGATGAATGGATTGATCGGGAAATTATACAAACCAGAAAAAAAATCGAATTGATGCAAATACAGATTGCAGAGGCCAATCGACTTACAGGGCTGAATGAGATTGAAAAAGACCGTGTAAAAAAAGCGGTTTATCTTGATTTATATCATGCTGACAAATTAGATATTTATTTTCAACGAGCGACCAGATTGGACAGTGACATTAAACGATATGAAAATGAAGGAGCCTACCTGAAAGAGTATCTAGAGTTGCTTATTGACCGGCAAAAATTTAATCTGATTACTAGGCAAACTATTTATGAATCAAGTAGCCCCTCTTATTTTAGTGAAGTGTACTGTTCTCCGGTAACCGGTATGATTACCCGTATTTACAAAGAGAATTTTGAAGTGGCCTTAGAGTCAGATGTTATCATGTCGATTCATAAACCCAGTAATTTATATATCAAGGCTTTCTTCAAACCAAAGGATGTAGAATATATTTTTGAGGGCGATTTAGTGGATCTTAAATTTCCGGATGGAACAAATAGTATCGGTATATTACAACGGTTCTATGCTGCCACTTATACGTTACCTGCTGAATTTCAAAAAAAATATGAACCAGCTACCCGAAGTATTTCGGCTGATATAATTCCATTAAATGATCGGGAACTTGAAAAGTGGGGGCCCTTTTATAAATTGAACGTAAAAATCACCAAGCATAAATTTCAAATGCCAAAAATATTAAGATATGAGTAAGATCTCCAGTGCTTATCAGTTTAAAAGCGCTAAACAAGCTCGGGAGCATATCGTAAAAAATATTCAAAGTAATCTGAAGCACATCAATTCCGGAGGATTTAACTTCGCTTTGATCGATGATACGCTGGCCAACTATGTGGATTACTTAGAAATTTTTGACGGAATAATCATCCACTATTCGAAGTGGATCTCTACGCTTCAGTTTCTAAAAAATATAAGAACCCACCACTCTAGCAAGATCATGCTTAAACCAGTATTCCTTTATGCTCCTCAAAAAAACTTATCGTTAATAGAAAAATGGACAATTGACGGTCTAATTCAGGATTTGAATCTTTTAAACGATATTGTCTATAAAACCAATCAGATCTACAAACATTTTCAAGTAGATTCTATTCCCAATACAACAGTCTATGACTTTAACATAAACAAATCCATTATCTTTCACAATTCAAGAGGATTGAGTGAAATTTCTCCTTTTGTTACCAGGTATTCTAAATTAGGTTATCAATTTCCTTTCTTATCTTATTTTTATGATTATGAGGATAAATCGACTGCACTAAATGCATTAAAGCTAGGCACACAAAAACAGTGGTTAATTCCTGAATTTCTGGATACCGTTTATGTTTGTAATAATTGCGAAGATGGTTTTCTGGTTTACAGAGAAGTGTGTCCTCATTGTTTCTCTTCTAATCTGAAAGAAGAAGAAATCATTCATCATTTTCGGTGTGCTCATGTTGGTCCATTATCTCAATTTACGCAAAGTGGGACGTTAAAAGATGAGCTATCTTGTCCTAAATGTTACAAGGAATTACAGCACGTTGGAGTTGATTACGACCGCCCCGGCGTTATACAACACTGCAATCATTGTCACAAGGACTTTCAAAAAATTACGATTTTAACCAGATGCAGCTCCTGCAGCCAGGAAATTCCGGTGGAGCATTTATTCAAGAAAGACATTAACAAATTTACGCTTACACCAAAGGGGATACATGAAGCGGTAGCAGAATTACAGCAAGGTGTTATTGAACCTGTTCATCTTTCATCTCCTGATTCAACGGAAGGATTGCTTTCCAGAAAAAGTTTGCACGACATGATTACATCGGTGCAGGAAACGTCTCGCCAGAATAGTTTTCTGGTGATTCTGCGAATAAAAAAACCGGCTACCTCGGTAGAGGATGTGGGCAAAGGTAAGTATCAATCGCTTACGCATGAAATCGTAAAAAATATAAAATTTATCCTTGAAGAAGACTGTCAATTATCATACAAAAATCTAGTGGTTTACATCCACATACCTCATTCAAGTATAGAGTCTATTGAAGAGCAAATGACAAAGATTGATTTGCTGGTGACCACCTTACTTCACGATAACCTGGGATTAAAGGGAGACCATCTAGTTAATTATAAAATTATGTCAATATATGAATATCTAACAGAATGGCAAGATATCCTGGATTTGATGGATGATGATGAATAGCTATGTTTGAATTTATAGAATATTGGAAGTCGGTAGGATGGGGACAAATATATCGGGTCTTCTGGTATTTTATAATCTTTGAGTTATTTCGATATGTTGTTGTTGACTTTTTGGTACTCATACTCTTCCATGTTCGCAAATCGCTGGATCGAAAGAAATGGCATCAGGCCAAAATTGATTTATGGAAAGATTACCCCCTCGTTTCTATTATTGTACCCGGCAAAAATGAAGGAAAACATATTTACAAACTCACTCGTTCACTGGCTGAACAAACCTATAAGAATTTTGAGTTAATCATCGTTGATGATGGATCAGATGATAAAACCAGACTAATTGGCAGAGACTTGGAAAAAAGAGGTTTGATCGATCTATTCATTAGTCAGGACGTAAGAGGAGGCAAGGCTTCTGGAGCCAACGTAGCACTCACTTATGCTAAAGGAAAATATATTGTGCATTTTGATGCGGACTGTTCCTTTGACCGGGATGCTGTTGAACAATGTTTAATACCTTTCTACACAGATGAAAAAATTGCAGCCGTAGGTGGAGATCTGGAGGTGCGCAATGATTCGGAAAGTTTAGTGACCACCCTACAGGCGATTGAATATATGAAAGTAATTCTGGTGGGAAGAATGGTTACTACCTATATGGGCATATACAGGATTATTTCAGGTGCCTTCGGTGCTTTCCGAAAAGATCTACTGGATCGAGTAGGCGGTTGGGATATTGGTCCTGGCCTGGATGGAGATATTACCGTGAAGTTTCGTAAAATGGGGTATAAGGTATATTTTGAACCTAGGGCCAGAGGTAAAACGAGTGTGCCCAATACGTTTAAAAAACTATTTAAGCAACGTCTGAGGTGGGATAAGTCTATCATTCGTTTTAGACTTCGAAAGCACAAAGATATTTTTTATCCCAATCAAAATTTCAAGTTTATCAACTTTTTCTCCTCATTGGAGAATATTGCCTATAATGTCTTCTTTAATATCCAGTGGTATATTTACATCATCGATTTAGTAGTAAATTTTGGAGGTTTGCTCCACTACATCATTCCAATGAATATCCTATTATATACTTTAGCCAACCTGGCTCAATTCTTTGCTATCCTTGGGATGTGCAAAAATCCAAGAGAAAAGCTTAAACTCCTTCCATATATGCCCATGATGGTTTTTTATACTGGCTATTTCCTTCGATGGGCCAGAACCAAAGCGCACTATCAAGAATTCTTTAAACGAGCTTCTTACAAAGATCCATGGAATCCGGTCAAGTCCTCTCAACAAGCTAAGGCCATGCGCATATAAGGACCATTTAGGGGTTGATTAGTTTATAGGTTTAGGAATTCTACTTTAGGTATGAAAGTTCATTAAATATATTCTCTCCATGATTACAACAGACTATCCGCTGTCCGCGATCCGTTGTCTACCATCCTCGGTCCGCTAACAAATTTATAATCCCAGTGGTTATTACTAGTTTGACTTTCCTAGTTTTATCCGCAAACTAAAAGCCAACTAATACTCTTGTCATTTCCTCATTGTGTATAAACGAAATTTGTGTGGTCTCTCACAATAACCTAATGTTTTAAATTTTAGACCTTTTGCCTTAAACCAAGTTTGAAGCCATGATGCCTTGATGTCATGTTTAATGCATTGCTTCGCTGCATTCACAATGACCATTATATTTGTCCCTGTTGCCCTGGTACAATCTTTAACCGGCTTTGACGGCATAATGCTCTCGACACCTCGAAGTCATGTTTAACCAACCTAACAGGGCTGCTATTCTATCAAGAGCACTATACGCTGATTAACCACTTTTTTTTCTGCTAAGTATACAAAGGATTTAAACCAAAATGGTTAGTTTGGAAAAGATTGATTGCCACAATAAAAAATAAACCATATGATCGATATCACATTCAAAAAGAGCTATCATTTTTTCTGCTTTGTGATTTTGGTATTTATTGTATCATGCCAACCAGCTACTCATGAGACAGGAATCATATCGCCCATAATTGAGGTCAATCATACTGCAATCCGTGAAGGATCCGGGATGAAAGCCATAACACATGTGTCATTGATTGATGTACATGACGGGAATATTTTAGCTGATGCGTGTATATTGATTGAGGACAATATAATCGTTGAAATCGGCCCATGCGCTCAAATCGATATTCCTGAAGAGACCGATATCATTGATGCTAGTGGACTTTATGCATTACCGGGACTGATTGATGCGCATTTTCACCTTGGTGAAATTTTGTTGAAAAGATTTCTTGCACGCGGCATTACTTCACTGCGTGATCCAGGGGCATGGATAGAATCGTACAATAATGTACGTGCATCAAGACAAGATTTACCCAGGCTTTTTCTAACGGGACCTCATTTCGATATGGAGAACCCAGCGTATCCTACCAATTGTGTGATAAATAGGGATGCTGCTGAAGCCAGGTTGAATGTGAAAACTTTTGCGGATCAAGGCGCCTCCGCTATTAAAGTATATTTCAGAACTTCCTTAGGCCTGATTAAAGAAATCTGCGATGAAGCTCACAGCCTGGGGTTGCCAGTGACTGCCCATTTGGAGATCACGGACATTTATGAAGCAGTAAATTCCGGATTGAATGGCTTAGAACATATCACTTCGGTAGGTACATCGTTGGTTCCCAAAAGAGAAGCTGAAGATTATAAACGAGCCATATTGCAGGATAATAATGCCAGACGCATGGGACGATATACCATGTGGAGTCATATCGAATTTGATCATCCAAGAGCTTCGAAATTGACCAACTTTTTGGTGGACGAACAGATATTTATTTGTCCTACATTAGGGGCTTTTGAATATCAACCTGCTGAACAAGAAACAGATAGCATTAAATTGGAGGGTTTCAAAAACATGCAGTCCTATACGGGGCAGCTGCATCGTGCGGGCGCAAGGTTGGTGTTGGGCTCTCATTCCTGGACACCTTATGATAGTATCGGGTGGGCTTACCACAACGAGATGGAATTATGGTCCGCTGCGGGCATTGACAATCGCTCCATTCTTAGAGCTTCAACGATTGAGAACGCTCGATTTTTCAGAATTGAAAGCCGACTTGGCTCGCTAGAGGCTGGTAAACAAGCAGATCTAATTTTGTTAAAAGAAAACCCACAGGATGATATTAGGTCCATGCGTAAGGTCGAGCGAGTCATGTTGAATGGTGTTTGGATAGATTAAGAACCAATGTGCCCAACTAATCTTATTGATATACTGTTGATACCATAGACAAAAAGCGCAAAATTGACAAAATTTAAAGATAGCATAACGTGTTTAATTTAGAATATACAATGCGCATTGATACGATAGACCCGCATGAAATAGCCTTGGATACCTTACCCATGAAGTGTCTTTCAGTCGGTTTGGATCAATTCATACTCAGGATCCGAGGCTTTCAATGTATTAATGAATATCCCTATAATCGATGATAAAAGCTGAAACAAATAAAGACTTCAATCTTCAAGATTATCAAGATAAAAAGATCGTTTTCTTTGACGGGGTCTGTAATTTCTGTAATAAAACGGTGGATTTGATTTGGAGAAATAATTCTTCTAGAGATATTTTTTATAGTTCACTCCAGTCAAATTTTGCTTCAGTCTTCCTGCTCCACTTGAATGTTTCCAACAGCGATTTGGACACTTTATATTACTATGACCGAGGTACTCTATATAATCGATCCAGAGCGATCGGAAAAATCCTACTTAATTTTGATCGTGGATTTTTTCGAATTTCCGGGAAGTTTCTACTATGGCTTCCTCATCAATTAGCTGACTTATTTTATAATTTTTTTGCAAGGAATAGATATAAGATTACTGGCAAACAAGCCAGTTGCCGAATTCCTTCGGCCAAAGAAAAAGCATTTTTTATGGAGTGAATTTTCTTGACGAATGCTTATTTTTTAGATTACCACTAAACTTGATCTCATCATTTTGTATTCTTTGATAAGACCTGCTCTTTCCTGATTTTATGTAGTTATCTGTTAAATGCAACGATAATCCATGGGCTTGCAACAATGGACCAAGAAGATCTTTGGCACCTACTTTAGTTTTAGAACCAATCTTTAACCAAATAAGTATGGCCTCTAAATCAATGGGAATTTCAAATCGTGAAAAAGAAATTATCGGACTTATTTCATCAGGTTATACCTCACGAGAAATTGGTAACCACTTAGCAATTTCTAAAGAAACAGTTAAGTCCCATAAACATAGTCTGTTCAAAAAAGTACAAGCCAAAAATGCCGCGAATTTAGTTTACATAGTCCTTAGTCAAGGTGTATTGGATTACTGAATATCATGAACACCTATTTAAATAATCTCAAAATTATTATAATGAAAAAGATCAATTTAATTTTTGCAATTATTATTTCCTGCAGTTTTATTTATGGTCAGGAAATTGAATTAGGAACTAATGGTCAAATGGATATTATCTTGCTGGATAGTATTGCTCCTGCTCCTCAAGGGCCAGTGCTTAAAAGTTGGGAAGTTGGTGTAAATTATCCTTCTGCATCTCCGGATCATTTCAGCATTGTTCGTCGTACAATAGATTTTGGATTGTTTACTTGGCAGAGTGTATTCACTGCGAGCGATTCCACCCTTTTTGTCGGTATGGGCGTTGATGATCCTTTTGCTAAAGTACACATTGATTATGCCAGCCTGGGTAATTCTGATCGGCCGGCGCTGCAAGTAGGTGAATTTGCAGGTGCAGCTCACGGTTACATGACCATTAATAAACCTTCAAATGACAAAAATGATCATATTGCAAAATATAGAGATGACGGAACTACTATAGTAAATATAAACAAAGGGAATCACGCCTACCAATTGGATGTAAATGGAGATATTCAGGCAGATAATGTCATGAATGTTTCTGATGCAGCTCTTAAGACTAACATTCAATCCGTACAAAACAGCTTGGAGA